>NZ_JBWXON010000040.1:0-1896 GCF_056678875.1 Pantoea folii
AAACCTTGGTTTGGGCGACGGCTCCGCGCTGCCCGTTGGTGTGCCGGTGCCTTGGCCTTTAGCGACGGTACCTACCGGCTGGCTAAAGTGCAACGGGGCGGCGTTCAGCGCAGCGGACTACCCCTTACTGGCTAAAGCCTATACATCGCTGAAATTACCTGACCTGCGCGGCGAATTTATTCGTGGCTGGGATGATGGGCGCGGAGCAGACAGTGGGCGAACCTTACTTTCATTACAGAGTGATGCACTGCAGCGACTGACTGGCACCCTTGAAATGGGTAATGGTATTGGATTAATGACCAGCCCGCATGCATCCACAGGTGGCGTGTTTTCCGAGGGACCTGAACGCGTGCAAACTCCAGTTACGCAGAACAAAACCGGTAATGCAGTAAGTTACGACTCCGCAAACGTAGCGCGCTCAGCTGCGGAAACTCGTCCGCGCAATGTCGCATTCAACTACATCGTAAGGGCTGCATAATGATCGATAAAAAAGAGATTACGCTGGATGAGAACGGGCTGGCGCAGGCGTCAGGTATGCTGACGGTGTTTAACTTCCATCCCGAAACCGGCCTTTATACAGGCAGCAGCCAGGAGTTTCTGGCGCAGGGACTTGGCATCCCCGCGCATTCAACCGTGAGTGCTCCACCTTCCGTGATGGCAGGTCAGGTGAGTGTGTTTCTTGACGGCAGATGGTTGCAGGTGGCAGACCATCGCGGCGAAACGGTGTACAGCACAGCGACCGGTGAAGCCACTACTATTTCGCTTCCGGGCGATTACCCTGCAGGAACCACGCTACTTATACCTGCGACGGCTTTTGATAAGTGGGGCGGTGCAGCATGGGTTACAGATACAGTTGCTGCAAAAAAGGCGGCTGTTATCACGGCGGAAGAAGAAAAAGCAGCGCGCACAGTTGAAGCGGGCAGCATTACACAGGCGTGGCAGACACAGCTCATGCTTGGAATTATTAAGGATGAGGATAAAATTTTGCTTACCGCGTGGATGCGATACCTGCAGGCTGTGCAGGCATTAGATATGTCAGGCGCGCCGGATATTAACTGGCCAGTGCGACCTGACCAGGCGTAAACGGATATGGATAGCTTGTCTATAGGAAGCTAAGCCAGATTGAAAAGCTTGATATCATACAGGCGTATCAGGCCAGACAATGCTTAGCCCAGCAGATGTATCAACGCGCATGAGCTGAATCCGATATTTCTTCCAGGCAATCAGCAATGCACTCTCATCTTCAGTAGCCATTTCCAAATCAGTGGCATCCTGTAGAGGCTGAATAGTTGCATCGGCAAATGCCCTGAGCTGGTTCTTTCTCACCTCTGCCTGCATGATCACTTCCTCTGAAGTAGGCAGTGGTGGTTCATTCAGGCAGGGTCTCATATCAGGACCAAATGAAATGACTTTTCCCTGAGTTTGGCCTTCAAGCAATGCCGCCCATTTCTCATCAGTAATATCTACAGCGTCCTCAGGAATGACATCGTTAATGGTTGTTTCATAAAAAGCATTATAAGAGGGGGAGTATTTTTTCATTAGTAACCTACCGCTATCCACCAGATGCCCTGCTGAGAATTTCCGGGGCCAGTGCATGAGAGATCGAAAGAAGCCTTATCGCGAAATTGCAGGCCTACCGAATATTCACCCGCCATTGTGATCTTTGACCCTTTATTCGCCAGAACGCTGAAACCGGCATTCGGGAAGGCTATAGGCAGTGTGACAACTGTTACTGATTGTTGGGCAAAACTTCCATATCCCCACTGAAAAATGATGCCATTAGGAAGCTTGCAGTATCCATTACCGCTTTTAACAGCAGCAAAAAAGCTCATGTCTGGCACCTGTCCTGCACCATTTCCGACATCCTTTTTAGCCGCTTCACCCAAACCAAGGTTT
>NZ_JBWXON010000041.1:0-1748 GCF_056678875.1 Pantoea folii
AGCCAACCTTCGTGCTCCTCCGTTACTCTTTGGGAGGAGACCGCCCCAGTCAAACTACCCACCAGACACTGTCCGCAGCCCGGATTACGGGCCTACGTTAGAACATCAAACATTAAAGGGTGGTATTTCAAGGTTGGCTCCACGCAGACTGGCGTCCACGCTTCAAAGCCTCCCACCTATCCTACACATCAAGGCTCAATGTTCAGTGTCAAGCTATAGTAAAGGTTCACGGGGTCTTTCCGTCTTGCCGCGGGTACACTGCATCTTCACAGCGATTTCAATTTCACTGAGTCTCGGGTGGAGACAGCCTGGCCATCATTACGCCATTCGTGCAGGTCGGAACTTACCCGACAAGGAATTTCGCTACCTTAGGACCGTTATAGTTACGGCCGCCGTTTACCGGGGCTTCGATCAAGAGCTTCTCCTTACGGATAACCCCATCAATTAACCTTCCGGCACCGGGCAGGCGTCACACCGTATACGTCCACTTTCGTGTTTGCACAGTGCTGTGTTTTTAATAAACAGTTGCAGCCAGCTGGTATCTTCGACTGCCTTCAGCTCCGTCCGCGAGGGACTTCACCTGATGACAGCGTGCCTTCTCCCGAAGTTACGGCACCATTTTGCCTAGTTCCTTCACCCGAGTTCTCTCAAGCGCCTTGGTATTCTCTACCTGACCACCTGTGTCGGTTTGGGGTACGATTTCGTGTTACCTGGAGCTTAGAGGCTTTTCCTGGAAGCAGGGCATCAGTTACTTCACCACCGTAGTGGCTCGTCATCACACCTCAGCGTTAATAAGAGTCCGGATTTACCTAAACTCTCCGCCTACATGCTTAAACCGGGACAACCGTCGCCCGGATAACCTAGCCTTCTCCGTCCCCCCTTCGCAGTAACACCAAGTGCAGGAATATTAACCTGCTTCCCATCGACTACGCTTTTCAGCCTCGCCTTAGGGGTCGACTCACCCTGCTCCGATTAACGTTGAACAGGAACCCTTGGTCTTCCGGCGAGCGGGCTTTTCACCCGCTTTATCGTTACTTATGTCAGCATTCGCACTTCTGATACCTCCAGCAAACCTCACAGTTCACCTTCAACGGCTTACAGAACGCTCCCCTACCCAACAACACATAGTGTCGCTGCCGCAGCTTCGGTGCATGGTTTAGCCCCGTTACATCTTCCGCGCAGGCCGACTCGACCAGTGAGCTATTACGCTTTCTTTAAATGATGGCTGCTTCTAAGCCAACATCCTGGCTGTCTGTGCCTTCCCACATCGTTTCCCACTTAACCATGACTTTGGGACCTTAGCTGGCGGTCTGGGTTGTTTCCCTCTTCACGACGGACGTTAGCACCCGCCGTGTGTCTCCCGTGATAACATTCTTCGGTATTCGCAGTTTGCATCGGGTTGGTAAGCCGGGATGGCCCCCTAGCCGAAACAGTGCTCTACCCCCGAAGATGAGTTCACGAGGCGCTACCTAAATAGCTTTCGGGGAGAACCAGCTATCTCCCGGTTTGATTGGCCTTTCACCCCCAGCCACAAGTCATCCGCTAATTTTTCAACATTAGTCGGTTCGGTCCTCCAGTTAGTGTTACCCAACCTTCAACCTGCCCATGGCTAGATCACCGGGTTTCGGGTCTATACCCTGCAACTTAACGCCCAGTTAAGACTCGGTTTCCCTGCGGCTCCCCTATACGGTTAACCTTGCTACAGAATATAAGTCGCTGACCCATTATACAAAAGGTACGCAGTCACC
>NZ_JBWXON010000043.1:0-987 GCF_056678875.1 Pantoea folii
GACTGGGGTGAAGTCGTAACAAGGTAACCGTAGGGGAACCTGCGGTTGGATCACCTCCTTACCTGAAGATACCTTCCTTCGAAGTGCTCACACAGATTGTCTGATAGAAAAGTAACGAGCAGAAAAAACCTCTACAGGCTTGTAGCTCAGGTGGTTAGAGCGCACCCCTGATAAGGGTGAGGTCGGTGGTTCAAGTCCACTCAGGCCTACCAAATTCGCACTCATGCGGCGTTATGTACTCAGTCGTTTACCCAACAGTAAACGTCCTTCGTACATGCCTTGCCTGAGCACGAATTACCGTTTTCATAAAACGGGACTCCTGGTGAGTGGTAGTAGTGGTCTCTGCAGTAACTGTATGGGGCTATAGCTCAGCTGGGAGAGCGCCTGCCTTGCACGCAGGAGGTCAGCGGTTCGATCCCGCTTAGCTCCACCATTACAGTGACTCAAAACAATACTTCAGAGCGTACCGGCAACGGTGTGCTGCGAAGTATTATGCTCTTTAACAATCCGGAACAAGCTGAAAATTGAAACGACACGTCGTGTTCATTCTCCGTAATAAGAATGAAGCTATCGATGTGTTCGAGTCTCTCAAATGCTTGCAGCTTGCATGCGTTGTAAAACGCCTGTGGGTTGTGAGGTTAAGCGACTAAGCGTACACGGTGGATGCCCTGGCAGTCAGAGGCGATGAAGGACGTGCTAATCTGCGTAAAGCGTCGGTAAGGTGATATGAACCGCTACAGCCGACGATGTCCGAATGGGGAAACCCGGTGCACTCTGTGCATCATCGCAACATGAATACATAGTGTTGCGAGGCGAACCTGGGGAACTGAAACATCTAAGTACCCAGAGGAAAAGAAATCAACCGAGATTCCCCCAGTAGCGGCGAGCGAACGGGGAGCAGCCCAGAACCTGAATCAGTTTGTGCATTAGTGGAAGCGTCTGGAAAGTCGCAGGGTACAGGGTGATACTCCCGTACACAAAAATGCA
>NZ_JBWXON010000044.1:0-878 GCF_056678875.1 Pantoea folii
TAATGCCGATCAGTTAAGGATCAGTTGAACGATCCAGTGGCTGTGTAAGAATCCGGAAACGCTTCGTTTCCGGATTTTTTTATGCAGCTCAGTCAGGCCCTTGATATCGTCTCTCGTTACGATTCTCTTCGTAATCCTCTGAATACGCTCGCGGATGTTCTTGACCCTGCGCTCATCAGCCGCTGCCTTGAGGAAGCTGGCACGGTCACGCTCCGTAAGCGCAGACTCACTACAGATATGATGGTCTGGTGTCTCATCGGCATGGCCCTTGAGCGCAAAGAACCCCTTCACGCCATCGTTAATCGCCTTGATATTCTTTTACCGGGAAACCGTCCTTTCGTTGCGCCCAGTGCCGTAGTGCAGGCAAGGCAGCGGCTGGGGGACGACGCTGTACGGCGGGTTTTCGAACAGAGCAGCGAGCTCTGGAATGCACAGACTTCCCACCCTGACTGGTGTGGTCTGACGCTGTACGCTGTTGACGGCGTTGTCTGGCGCACGCCAGAAACACCTGATAATGAGAAGGCTTTCGTCCGTTCAGGCACGGTGGCAGGCGCCTCTCCTTATCCGCAGGTTCGCATGGTCTGCCTGATGGAACTCACCAGCCATCTTATCAGCGGCGCCGCGATGGGCTGCCAGAACGAGAATGAGATGGTGCTGGCAGAAGGTCTCATTGAACGCGCGTGCGACAACAGCCTGACCCTCTTCGATAAGGGCTACACGTCATTCGGTCTGCTTAGCGCCTGGCATGAGGCCGGCGAAAATCGTCACTGGATGATAGCGGCACGTAAAGACCTGCAGTACGAAGAGGTACGTCGTCTGGGGAAGGGAGACATACTTATCCGGGTAAAAACCTCCGCTCATTCACGGAAGAAATGGCC
>NZ_JBWXON010000045.1:0-704 GCF_056678875.1 Pantoea folii
TGCGGACAGTGTCTGGTGGGTAGTTTGACTGGGGCGGTCTCCTCCCAAAGAGTAACGGAGGAGCACGAAGGTTGGCTAATCCTGGTCGGACATCAGGAGGTTAGTGCAATGGCATAAGCCAGCTTGACTGCGAGAGTGACGGCTCGAGCAGGTGCGAAAGCAGGTCATAGTGATCCGGTGGTTCTGAATGGAAGGGCCATCGCTCAACGGATAAAAGGTACTCCGGGGATAACAGGCTGATACCGCCCAAGAGTTCATATCGACGGCGGTGTTTGGCACCTCGATGTCGGCTCATCACATCCTGGGGCTGAAGTAGGTCCCAAGGGTACGGCTGTTCGCCGTTTAAAGTGGTACGCGAGCTGGGTTTAGAACGTCGTGAGACAGTTCGGTCCCTATCTGCCGTGGGCGCTGGAGAATTGAGGGGGGTTGCTCCTAGTACGAGAGGACCGGAGTGAACGCACCACTGGTGTTCGGGTTGTCATGCCAATGGCATTGCCCGGTAGCTAAGTGCGGAAAAGATAAGTGCTGAAAGCATCTAAGCACGAAACTTGCCCCGAGATGAGTTCTCCCTGACTCTCTGAGAGTCCTGAAGGGACGTTGAAGACGACGACGTTGATAGGCCGGATGTGTAAGTGCAGCGATGCATTGAGCTAACCGGTACTAATGACCCGTGAGGCTTAACCTTACAACGCCAGAGGCGTTTT
>NZ_JBWXON010000046.1:0-608 GCF_056678875.1 Pantoea folii
TGGATGGCACCGTATGGCGCACCCCTGACACACCAGAGAATGATGCCGCCTTCGGGCGAACGGCCAATATTAATAAGTGCTCTGAGTGGCCGCAGGTGCGAATGGTCTGTCAGATGGAAGTCACCAGTCACCTGCTGTCAGCAGTAGCGTTCGACAGCGTCTCAGCTGTCGGCGAAGCCGATCTTGCCGCTCAGCTTATCCCACAGACCCCCGACCACTCTTTGACTCTCTTTGATAAAGGTTTTTATGCGCTGGGTCTGCTGCACGCCTGGCACTCAGCGGGAACGGAAAGACACTGGATGCTGCCGCTGCGCAAAGGAGCACAGTACCGTGTAGTCCGTAGCTTAGGAGCCGGGCAGGAGTTGGTGGAATTACAGCTGTCGCCGCAGGCGAAGAAAAAATGGCAGGGTGCTGGAGACACGCTGACGGCAAGGCTTATCAGCAAAGAACTCAACGGAAAAACGGTTCAAATCCTGACATCTATGTGCGACCCCCTGAGGTATCCCAAAGCAGATGTCGTGGATTTGTACAGCCATCGCTGGGAAATAGAGCATGGGTTCCGCGAGATGAAACAACACCTGCTGAATAATGAGCTGACGCTGAGAAGC
>NZ_JBWXON010000047.1:0-563 GCF_056678875.1 Pantoea folii
CGCCTTCCTCCCCGCTGAAAGTACTTTACAACCCGAAGGCCTTCTTCATACACGCGGCATGGCTGCATCAGGCTTGCGCCCATTGTGCAATATTCCCCACTGCTGCCTCCCGTAGGAGTCTGGACCGTGTCTCAGTTCCAGTGTGGCTGGTCATCCTCTCAGACCAGCTAGGGATCGTCGCCTAGGTGAGCCATTACCCCACCTACTAGCTAATCCCATCTGGGCACATCCGATGGTGTGAGGCCCGAAGGTCCCCCACTTTGGTCCGAAGACGTTATGCGGTATTAGCTACCGTTTCCAGTAGTTATCCCCCTCCATCGGGCAGTTTCCCAGACATTACTCACCCGTCCGCCACTCGTCACCCGAGAGCAAGCTCTCTGTGCTACCGTTCGACTTGCATGTGTTAGGCCTGCCGCCAGCGTTCAATCTGAGCCATGATCAAACTCTTCAATTTAAAGTTTGATTTGCTGAAACAAGTTCAGCGATGCTCATCTGTAAAACGTCATAATGAATTTCATTATGTGTTCACTCGTGAGACTTGATATTTTTTACGTCCGGAGACG
>NZ_JBWXON010000004.1:0-253337 GCF_056678875.1 Pantoea folii
GTGGTGAAAGAGAGACCCTATAAATATCCGACAGCCAGAAGAAAAAATGCCAGTCAGGCTTAACTGACTGGCATTAGCCCACATGGGCCCTTTTTCATGGCGCGCCGCGACGAGTATATCCACTTGTTGCGGCGCTACTGTTTTGTACTTTGAGCTTAAGCCACAGACTTGTTGCGCTTCATACCAATCAAGGTCGGGAAGACAAACAGCGACTGCCCCAACCCGCGATTGGTGACAGACCACACCGCCACCGACAGCAGCGAGCAAATCCCCACAATCGCCACCGGATAGAAACACGCCCACAACACGGAGAACCAGGCATAGTCAAACAGATGATGGCGCTGAGCGAACAGAATCGCTGACATGCCAAAATACTCAATGAAAATACGATGGATCACGTAGATTTGCAGGGTGTTACGGCCAATCCAGTTAAAGTACGTCATCTTAAAGTGCGCGTTAAGCCAGCGGCAGGCCGCCACGCTCGCCAGCACCGCGATGATGCACAGGAACAGGCTCTTATCCAGACCAAAGATAATGTGAATGCCTGATACCGCCGCCAGCAGCGCCCATGGCACGAGATTTTCACGACGCCATTCGCTCATACGCAGCATCAGCGGGCTCCAGAACGCGCCCAGCAGGAAGAACAGGAAGTACTGCGCCACGCTTTGCGGTCCCCAATACGGAATGATCTTCTCCACCGCCAGATAGTTAAGCGCAACCGCGACCACCAGCAACGCCACTTTCTGTTTGTGGAAGATCTTCGCACACAGGAAATACAGTGCCAGTCCGTACAGATACCACGAGGTGCTCATCGCCATAAACGTCAGTTTCAGGAACTCAAACAGTGAACCCGCATAGGCGGCATTCAGGTTGTGTGAGATACGCTGACCGGTGATCTCTGTGGAGATGCCCACAATCGACCACCACTGAATAAAGCCCCATAAAATATAGAGATAGAACAGATTGGTAATACGACTGGTAAATACCTGCTTCCACGGACGATTAAGAATCCCGTTGGTTGCCAGCAAGCCCGAAACAAAGAAAAAGGCTGGCATACGCAGCGGAGATAAAACAGTATTAAACTGCACCCATATTTCTGCCGGTATCCAACCCGCCGTCAATAATTTCACCGTTCCTTCAAATCCGGGTAATACGGTGTGGTACAACACCACCAGCAATATGCAGGCCCCTTTCAGGGTATTGACCCATGCAATATCTTCTTTCCTGGCGTTATTCATATGATTAACTCCCGCTGCTGTGTAGGTCTTTAAGGAGAAGTATGAGGAAATAAACAATGATGCATTTCTGGTTATTCAACGATTATTAAACAAGCTGGCGGGTGATGACTCTAGCGAAAGTCCTAAAAGTTTTTTACTGGTCCTGATATAACAATACTTTACAGTTCCAGACATTAATCAAATGCTAAGCAGGCTAACAATATCTTCCCAAATTAGAGTCACTAAGGGTATGACGAGGGAAATAAGGTTAGCAATTAATACAGGGAAATTAAGAGCAATCCACCACAAACAAACCAAATTAAAATCAAATTTTATTCGGATAATTATGAAATGTGGCAGATGGATAAACGCGGATATTAATATTGTGCTAAGAGAAAATAATTAGGGCCAGCGAACTGGCCCTATTTGATTATTGCAGCGGTGCCGCTTTTGTCTCTGGCACTGGTTTTCGCAACAGTCGCGGATAGATGAATAACATTCTGCCTGGACCGCGATTCAGCAGTGACCACACCGCCAGTGAGATCGTCACGCAGAGCGCCACGCCCGTCATCGGCATCAGCAGCGCCCATGCCCAACTGAAGGCCGCATGACCAAACCAGCCGTAATGCAACGCCAGGGCAATCGCACTCAGTCCCAGCAACTCGATGAAGATGCGGTGCAGTACGTAAATCTGCAGCGTGTTACGGCCAATCCAGTTCAGCCACGCCATGTTCAGGCGCTCATTGAGGAAACGGCACACGACGATACCAAACACGATGGTCAGCAGGCTGTAGAACGGGTTTTTATAGATGCCCCCCACATGATGTACCACGCCAATCACCGCGATGCCTGCCAGCAGTAGCCAGTGTTGGCGCTTAAGCTGGCTAATCTCAATCAGAGACTGGCTGAAGAATACGCCGAGCAGGAAGTAGAGATAGTTTTGCGCCACGCTGGCCGGCCCCCAACCAGGGATCAGGCTAAACTGCGCAGCGTAGGTCGCGACAATCGCCAGTGCCATCAGCGCCATTTTCTGGCGGTGGAACAGCTTGGTGAACAGGAAGAAGCCCGCCAGCGCGTACAGATACCAGAGGCTGGTCATGGAAGTCAGCAGCAGTTTAAGGAACTCAAACGGCGTGTCGGCATAGGCAGCGTTTTTGGTGCTGGACAGCCGCTCACCGAGGTGTGTGGAGATATAGTGAATGCTCAGCCACTGAATCACCCCCCACAGCAAATAGAGATACACGATATTGCTGAACTTCTTGGTGATCACCTCTTTCCATCTCTTCTTGACGATCGAACTGGCCGCCAGCAGGCCTGAGACAAAGAAAAAAGCGGGCATACGCAGCGGTGAAAGATAGGTATTGAAGGTCACCCACCAGTGCGCAGGCACCATGCCGGCCGTGAGGTGATGCAGTGAGGGAGCGAAAGTGGTGATAATCGAGTGGTGCAACACCACCAGCAAGATGCAGGCACCTTTTAACGTGTTGATCCAGAGGACTTCATTTCTGGCATGTGTCATTTTATGATCCTGTTTGCGCCATGAATTTGTAAAGAATTATTTATATTTACAAAGATGTCTCAATCGGGGGCGTCTTAAAAATCCTTCTGCTCATTGCCAGCAAAATCTTATAGGAAATAAAATATTATTTTTCAGGTGGTTAATTAAAAGTTCTTTGACAATTTTCAGAGGAAACTGAGAGATGGGATTCAGATGGGAAAAGAGAAAGCGCCGTCAGAACCAGACGACGCTTGAGACTATTGGTTAAGAAACTTGTCAAGAAATTGTCGGGTGCGTGCCTGCTGCGGATGGCTGAACAGCTCTTTCGCTGCGCCCTGCTCCACGATACGGCCCTGATCCATAAAGATCGCCCGATCGGCCACATCACGCGCAAAACTCATCTCATGCGTGACGATCACCATGGTGCGTTTCTCCTGCGCCAGCGCGCGGATGGTATTCAGCACTTCACCCACCAGCTCAGGATCCAGCGCCGAAGTCGGCTCATCGAACAGAATCACTTCCGGTCGCATCGCCAGCGCTCGCGCAATGGCGACACGCTGCTGCTGTCCACCGGACAGACGACGCGGGAAGCTCTCCTCTTTGCCGTGCAGACCGACCTTCTCCAGCAAGCTGCGGGCTCGCGCCACGGCTTCTGCTTTCGGTTCACCCTTCACGATCACCGGCCCTTCAATGATGTTCTCCAGCACTGAACGATGCGGGAACAGATTGAAGTTCTGGAACACGAAACCCACCTGCTGACGCAAACGGCGAACCTGCTCTTTCTGCTTGTTGAGCCCAATACTGGCATCAATGGTGATATTACCCACCGTAACGCGGCCGCTATCGGGCACTTCCAGCAGATTGATACTGCGCAGCAAGGTGGTTTTCCCCGAACCGCTTGGCCCGATAATCGCCACCACTTCACCCGGTGCCACATCCAGATCGATGCCGTGCAACACGGTCTGGCCGTGGAACTGCTTGACCAGCTGACGTACTTCAATCGCACTCATTTTGCCTCCCGATCCTGTCGATTCACATGCGCTTCCAGGCGATTTTGCAATGCCGACAGCACCGTCGCCATTACCCAGTAAATCAGCGAGGCAGCCAGATACATAGTGAACACTTCCAGCGTACGTGAGGTGATCAATTGCGCCTGACGGAACAGCTCCGGCACCTGAATGGTGGCCGCCAGCGAGGTGTCTTTTACCAGGCTGATAAAGCTATTACCGAGCGGTGGCAAGGCGGTACGTGCCGCTTGCGGCAGGATCACGCGGCGCAAGGTTTGCCATGGCGTCATGCCGATACTGGCCGCCGCTTCCCACTGCCCACGCTCAATGGCCGCAATCGCGCCACGCAGGGATTCAGAGGCGTAAGCGGCGGTATTGAGTGACAGACCAATCATCGCTGATGGGATAGGATCCAGCTCGATACCGAACTGCGGCAAGCCGTAGTAGATCATAAACAGCTGGGCGATCAGCGGCGTGCCACGGAAAATCGACACATAGATGCGCGCCAGCCAGTTAATCGGCCAGAAATGTGACAGGCGCATCAGCGCCAGCACAAAACCGAGTATCAAGCCAAAGAACATCCCGCCGATACTCAGCTGCAGCGTGAACAGCGCGCCTTTGAGTAAAAATGGTGCTGAATCCAGCACCAGTTGGAGGCTTTCCTGCATTATTTAGTGACGTCCGCGCCGAACCATTTCTCAGAGAGTTTGCTCAGCGAGCCATCTTTCTGCATGTCAGCAATCGCCGCATCAATGGCTTTCAGCAGGTCATCATTGCCTTTACGCAGTGCCACGCCGGATTCCAGACGGGAGAAGGCCGGGCCCGCGACCGCCATGGTGTCGCCGGTTTTCTTCACCAGATCCAGTGCCGCTAAACGGTCCACCAGAATGGCATCAACACGACCTGAACGCAGATCCTGGTATTTAGTTGGGTCATCATCATAGGTACGGATATCGACGCCTTTGACGTTGTCGCGCAGCCACTGCTCGTAGTTAGAGCCCAGGCCGACACCGACTTTCTTACCGGAGAGATCGTCTGGCTTGGTGATGCTGCCAGCGTTTTTCTTCATCGTCAGCGCCTGCACGCCAGAGAGGGTGTATGGCGTGGAGAAGTCATACTTCTTCTTACGCTCGGGTGAAATCGTTACCTGATTGATCACCACGTCGATGCGCTTAGAATCCAGAGCCGCCAGCATGCCATCCCATTTGGTCGGTTTCAGGTCCGCTTTGACGCCAAGGTGTTGTGCCAGCTCTTGCGCAAACTCCACTTCGAAACCGGTCAGCTTGCCGCTCTCATCCTGGAAACTGAACGGCGGATAGGTGCCTTCCAGACCCACGCGCAGCTCACCTTTGCTCTTCATCTGTGCCAGCAGATCTTCTGCGGCGAACGTTTTAACGTTAACGCCCGCGACCAGCGCGACCGCCATCATGCCCATCACCAGTTGGCGACGAATTGGAGAGAAAGCCATGTTTACCCCATTTATTGTGATGTGTTGTGTGCTATGAGGCAGCGAAACCGGGGTTTGCCGCCTTTTCGTTATTGGCGCTGCATTCAGGCCCATTTCAGGCCAGAACAACAGCTGCCGGATTATAAACCTTTTTTATCTTAGCCTTAGACCGAAGGATGATAAGCAAATAACGCAGGCGCGCCGCCAGTATGAATAAACAGCAGCGGCCCTTCACGACGGAAACGATTCTGCGCAATGCCATCTATCAATCCGGCCATCGCTTTACCGGTGTAGACCGGGTCCAGCATGATGCCTTCGAGACGCGCCAGCAGTTTCACCGCTTCCATGCCTTCATCATTAGGTTCACCGTAACGCGGCGCGAAATAGTCATCCCAAAGCGTGATCGGCGCGTGCGTCTGCACTTCCAGCTGTTCAGCCAGCGCGCTGCGGATGCGCTCTACCACCGGCAACTGCGCCTCAACTTTGCGTGAAACCGTCACGCCCACCAGCTCCGTTTCCGGCAACAACTGCTCCAGCCCCACCGCTAAGCCCACATGGGTGCCAGCGCTGCCTGATGCCACCACCACAGCGGTGAAATCCACCACGCCCTCGCTTTGATGCGCGATCTCCTGCGCGCACTCCACATAGCCGAGCGCGCCCAGTGCGTTGGAACCGCCAACCGGCACAACATAAGGACGGAAACCCTGGGCTTCAAGACGTTCAGCCTGTTCGGCCAGCTGTTCAGTGGGATTGTGCAACGCATCGACCATCACCACCTCGACGTCCATCAGGTCAAGCATAAGGCGATTACCGTTGGTGAGGTAGTTTTCTGAGGTCGTGCTAATCGGATTTTCCAGCAGCGCCACACACTTGAGGCCAAGGCGCGCCGCCACCGCCGCCGTCTGGCGCACATGGTTGGATTGAATCGCGCCCGCCGTCAGCAGGACATCCGCGCCCTCGCGCAGCGCATCGGCCGCCAGGAATTCGAGTTTACGCAGTTTATTGCCGCCCATGGCCACGGGCGTGAAGTCATCACGCTTAATAAAAATATCGCGACCGAGATAATCAGAAAGCCGTGGCAGATGCTCAAGCGGCGTGGGTGCACCGAGTAATTCAAGACGTGGGAACTGGTGCAAGAGATGTAAAGACAATGCAGCCTCCATTCGGGCAATGTGCAATTATCCATACAGTGTTGCAGAAGATGAGAAAAGTCGCACCCGGAATTCTGCGAGTGCGGCCCCTGTTGCTGCTATGCTCAGCAACAACAAGGGCAGGATCACAATCAGCCCTGCTGCCAGCCTAAAAACTGGTCATATTTACGCAGTGCGATGCGGTAATTGTTGTTACCCGCATCCGGCAAATCGTTTTCCAGACATTCATGCCAGCTGTTGCCCCGTAATCTGTCGGCCGGGAAATTTTTCGCTTTCAGCATGTCATCAAGACGACGCAGCCGCACCACATACTCGCGAATGGTGCTGTGACTCATCTCGGTCTGCTCAAACAGATACTGTTTGAACGCCATAATATCGAAGTAATTAGGATGGGTATTACAAAAAATATCGCTGCAGAAACGACATAACGCGGTCAGTTCCGGCTGGAGTTTCATCCATACCTGGTCATCAATCATCTGGTCCATCCGCGCGATGGCCTCTTTATTGATGATCTGTCCACGAAACACTAACGCCATACGATCTAAAACTTTGCCACAATGTGAACAGTTGCTTTGGCTGTGTTTATAGTCTTTAAGATAACGACTTAAAGGTCTGGCTTTGGCTTTGGCTCCCATTGCTGAGTCCCCGGTATTTTTATTTTTTCGATGCCAGGTACTGAGTCTGTCAGCGCGCCCCCGCTAACCGGGCACGCAGGCGTTTAATCGCCTGACTGTGCAGTTGACTGACGCGGGATTCCCCCACTTCCAGCACTGCGCCAATCTCTTTCAGGTTCAGTTCTTCCTGGTAGTACAGTGTGAGCACTAATTTTTCACGATCGGGCAATGCCTCGATGGCTTCAATCACGCGATCACGCAGGTTTCCTTCCATTAACTGATGAAGCGGGTTGGCTTCTTCATGCCCCTCCGTCACTAGCTCCGCACTGTCACCGTGTTCTTCCCGATACTCGTCGTAGGAGAAGAGTTGGCTGTTATTGGTATCGAGCAGAATCTGCCGATACTCTTCCAGCGAAACATTCAACTGTTCAGCCACTTCCTGCTCAGTAGCCGAGCGCCCCAACGCTTGTTCTACCTGATGCATCGCACCGGCCACTTCGCGCGCATTGCGACGCACGCTGCGAGGTGCCCAGTCGCGGCTGCGCAGTTCATCCAGCATTGCGCCCCGGATACGCTGCACGGCATAAGTGGTAAAGGCGGTGCCTTGCAGCGCATCGTAGCGCTCCACGGCATTTAATAAACCAATGCCACCGGCCTGCAGCAGATCGTCAAGCTCAACGCTGGCTGGCAGACGTACCTGCAAGCGCAACGCTTCGTGTCGCACCAGAGGAACGTAGCGCTGCCAGAGCGAATGTTTATCCATCACGCCTTCGGGCGTATAGAGATCGTTCACGGTGACTACCCTGCGTTAATAAAGTTATCGGCATGATTATCCAATTCTGTAGGGGTTTCGATTGGCAGAATAGGCGGGCAAAAGCGAGGTTATTTCAAATTTGTTATGGATGGCGGTGGAATGCACCGCCATCGTTGGTGTCTTTAACGCAGGTTTTTCAGCCGTAGCCGCGTGCCAGGCGGCACCGCGTCCCATAATGCACAGGTTTTACCATCAAGTGCCTGATAAAAATCGCTTATCGGCGCTTCAGTTTCGAGTAGCGGATTAAACATCACCTGCCCGGATTCCGCGTCGATACTTATCATTTTATTGATAAACAATCGCTGTAAGTCACTGCGCAGGAACAAGCCATTATCGACGCTGTTATCGGCAAGAAAACCTTCTTCATTTTCCTGTGTATCGATATAGCAGGCCTCCACCCACGGCCAGCTGTGACGTTCTGTAAGCTGCGTGCCGGTAATAATACAGGCGCCATAGCGCGCTTTAACGGCTGAATTAAACTCTGCCTGGCTGGCACGCTGGAACACTTTCGCCTTTACGCGCCGCCCGACTTCTGTGCCTGGCATCACCGCCGTCGGCACTTTATGCTGCGGCGTACTCAGCACCACCAGAAACTGAATTTTGCGCGACAGTGGGAAGCAAGGGTGCGCATGGGGATCGAACAGCTGCCAGTACTCCTCCTCTTCCGTCTGTCGCATCAACACCAGCTTGAAGCCCCGACTGGTGAGCAGGTTCTGCGCTTCTGCCGAATTCGGATCCAGCATGGCGTACACCTGGGTTTCACCCACCACCTTCCAGCGCCCTTCCTTCTTTATTTCATCGTTACGGCGGAAATAAAGGAAAGCCTGCTGGCTTTTGAGATAGTGCTCAAAACGACGCAGATAGTTTTTGCGCTCGTTATCGTCAGAGACGAACAGCAGATCCTCTAACGGACTGTTGATCTCCTCCTGCGCGAATACTGCACGGATCACCAAATTGCGAAAGCTGGTCGACGGGCTCAGCAACCCGCGTGCGGTGAGTGCTTTCTCATCAGGATGCTGCTGCGCATAGCGCAACGCGATCTCTTCGAAGGTCAGTAGCTCACCCGGTAACAAGTCATAATTGAAGCGCATAGACACCCCAGAAACAGAAAAAAAGTCGTGCGAAAAAATTGGAATGATTCTGGGGAAGTTATCGGCATTTTTAGTTGGGACTGTAACAGGTTGGTTACTTTTCTTGCCTTATAGGGTGCTGGAGGAAATCATCATCGCTGATGAAATCAAATTTGGTTTAATGCAGGAATAATCACTGCGGGGCAAACATGATCACCATATGTTTGGTCTTCTCATGCACTTCTGCCGAAGGCGGCGCCGGCAGTTCAGCATGCTTAGCCGCATACAACGCTTCGGTACAGAGCGATAAATCACCGGTGCGCATATGTAAGCCGCTCAGTTGCCCTTTATCGTCCAAATCAATGTCTATCTGACAGGTTTTGCCGATGTAATGGTCGGCGTCAAAAAACTGGGTCTGGATAGCAAAGTGGACGGCGTCATAATAGCTTTTGAGATCGGTGGCGACGGTTGCAGCAGGCCTATCAACGTGGTTGCGGGGGTGTTTAATCGGTGCACAACCCGCGAGTAACATAACTGCAAAAGGAAGAATTTTCATTGATCACGCCCTGTGAACTTAATCAAATGTCATTTATAACAGATTTGCCGCCAGATCGAGCACATCATGATGTCTGGCGAGATAACGATCGGAATCTGACTTCTGCACACGCTGAAAATCATTCATTTGATTGAATGAATAATGTGAATTCATCATTGCAGCCAGAGTTATAAAATCCAGACCGCTGTTGTGCTGATTCACTTTGCCGTTTTCGGTAAAATTTTTAAGCGGATTGCCAAGGCACTTAATACTTTGGTTAAATCGCCGTAAACCATATTCGACTTCACCGTGATAGTTAACAGTAAGCCAATGCCCTGAAGAATGCGTTACCTGACTACCTCTATGATTGCAGGTAAGCACAGTGTTGTTAGTAATAAGTGTTTTCTCCACCAGTGATCCTAACCCGGGCAGAGAGTAGTCAACATCGGTGCCATTCTGATGGATCATTTTTAGGCTGCGCTTCTGTGCAAGCATGGCAGATTTGGTTTGCGGAGTGAAGCTTAACACCTTAAAAATACTCGTTATTTCATCAAGCCACACGAAAGACAGTTTACGCCATCGCGGCCCATCTGCGATGAGTAATGTATTTTTTAATTTCCCTTTTTCAGGGGGCGTCAATAAAAAAACATTAGATTGAAAATGTATTACTACGTGATGGATATAAAAATGCAATTCAGTATTTAAAATCTCATCCTGATAAAAATAAGATCGGGTTAATTCTATATCACGCACAGGTGCAGCCTTGCCCTAAAATAAATAGAAAGTTAAATATAATTATAATTCATTATAAGAAATATCATTTAAATCTGAACATCTTACTGACGCCACATACTTCCTCACCATTCTTCCTGTTATGGTGAAAAACACTGAATAATGCGTCCCCTGCTCAAGTTGAATGCTTTCGCTATCGATATGCAGAGCGCCGATAGTAATCCGACTTTTATGAAAAAAGGCTTCAGCCGGTTTATTCAATAGGTCGCGTTCAACGCTACCCACAATTTGTTCTGGCTTGATTAATGGGCACGTTAATTGATCTTGCTGAACCTGGTTATTCTGGTCCCAACCACTATAACTCGCGAATGCCAATCCGAAGCCGGCAACAGCCAGCAAAGGAATAAATAGTTTCTTCCCCATCACAAAGTCCATTTAATTAAATTTTTCCGGATTCTAACGCTAACTGCGCAAAAACAGGTTTAACAAAAAGTGCTTCTTGTAACAGTCTAAACAACTTCAAATGTTAACCATGATAAACTTTCATGCTTTAGGATTCGCAACAAAACTCAATAACCACGCGCTCTGACAGGATGCCACTCTACTTAAAACTCATCAAAAACTGATGGGATAAACTTCTGCACCACCTACTAATATTAGTAGGTAGAATACAATTCCTTTACGTTTTCAATTGACATTGCAGACACTGCACAGGCATTTTAAAAAAGAAGACCCGCAGGACGAAACCTCTTGAACCATGATTTCATGGGTATTTTTAGCCATTGAATCGCTACCGGCTGGTTAATTCCGGAGCATGTTCAATTGCGTATATCTATTCGTCACTGCTACGCAACCTGTATTCTCCCCTCTCACTGAGAAAACACGGAAGCATTCTAATTATAATTTTAAATCATAAGGTTAACCTGCCACTCGGTCAGGTTTTCCCTTGGCTGTTGGTTAAGGACAGATGCAATTATGGACAACGCGAGTTACAAGGAAGTCACGAAATCCGATCGCTATGAAATACTGGCAATGCTGCGCGAGGCAAAAAAACGCAATGGCAGCGTTGAATTTATGCATGATGGTAAAATTATCAGCAGTAACTTTATCGAGCTCGACTTAAGTGGTTTTCAGATCATCGCCGAACTCGATGAAGTTGCGCTTGATAGCCCCTTTATCATGGTGATTCAGGGTACTACTGAGAAAATCGCATTTAATTCTCAACTGATTGCGCGTTCAGCTACGCTCCATCGCCTGACTTTTTCCTTTCCTTCTGAAATTGCTATCACACAACGCCGCAGCAGTGTTCGTGTGACGATCCCAGACCAGTTCGGTTTTATTTGCGAAGGGCGTTTTCGTGATGGCTATGTTCACCGGATGGCGATAAAAGATCTTTCGTTACGAGGCGTGCAATTAATTTGTTCTGGCACACTGCCAACGCTGACCAAACCTGGCATGTTGCTTAAGAGCATGGTGTTAAACCTGCAAAATTACGGCCAGTATCCTGTTGATTTGACCTTGCTCAATTTGAAAGAAATCACGCATTTTGATGCCGACAGCGCTCAGTCAAACTACTTCTCGCTCTCTTGCGCCTTCGCCAAACCTAGCGTTGTTTTGACTCGTCGCATGGAAGAGGTGCTGATGGAACTGATCCTCGATATCAAACGCTTACAGCGAACTCGTTAACCGAGCTTTACATATCCAGCCATAACAAGAATACAACTCATTGTTACTAATCACTTAATTTTACCAGCATATTTTGGCGTGAAAATATTAGTTGAATTTGTACTTATCGCAAATGTAAACAAGCTAAAAATGTTTATACCGATAGTTTTTTGAAAATTAAGTGTTAACAACTATCAATCACGCAGGGCCAGAAATTTATAGTCATCGGCAGTTAAGAGTTTTCCTAATGACTATCACGAATCACTGGCCACGCGCTGATTGAATGCAGCGAAGTCGGAATCGGGATAACAAAAATCAACAGAATTCCCACTTTGGAGTAGTACCTGATGAAAAAGATTCTTTTGCCTCTGGCTTCAGCTGCACTGGTTCTGATGACCATGAACGCTCACGCAACCAACGGCACCGTAAAATTCACCGGTAGCATCGTGAAATCTACCTGTACCGTGAATTCAACTGATGCCAACAAAGAAGTTTTCATCGGTAAATACCCTACCACCGCTTTCAGCAAAATTGGCGATGTGACCGCTTCGAAAGCCTTCTCCATCAACCTGGCGAACTGCGACAGCGGCAGCTACACCCTGCGTTTTGATGGCCCAACTGTAGCGGGCAATCCTAACCTGTTGGCAGTCAGCGCAGCGACGGGTGTCGGTATCGAAATCCTGGATAACAACGAGAAAGTGCTGCCAATTAACCAGACTGCTGATGACAACACCGCCTGGGTTACAGCATCAAGCAGCAATACCACCACACCAAACGGTACTGCGGTATTTAACCTGAAAGCGCGTTACAAATCGTTCAACCAAACCGTAACGCCGGGCGAAGCCAACGCCAGCTCAAGCTTCACCATCGAATACAAGTAATTTAAATCAGCAATCGCCAGGGATGGCAGTCGTCCAGTGAGTGAAAACATGAAAAAGTTATTTGCAGCAGTACTCTTTGTTTATTCTGCGAGCGCCGCTGCAGGTATTCAGGTTGATGAAAGTCGCGTTATTTACAACGGTAATGCGAAATCTGCCTCACTGGACATCCGTAACGACCAAAATGACACCTACATGGTGCAGACCTGGTTGGATCGCGGCGATGCCACTAAAACTCCTAAAGATATTCCGATTCAGGTTATCCCCCCCGTTTTAAAACTCGCGGGCAATAAAGAAGCCATTCTGCGTTTTATTTATGCAGGACAAGGTCTGCCGCAGGATCGTGAAACGGTATTTTGGGTCAATGTGCAGGAAATCCCCCCTGCGCCTAAAGAAGCCAACACGCTCCAGATCGCCGTGCGCACACGAGTCAAACTGTTTTATCGTCCTGCCAGTCTTAACACCTCGTTGGAACAACAGGTGGAAAATCTTAAATGGCATAAGCAAAACGATACGCTGGTGGTTGATAACGCGGGTCCACTGAACATCACCTTCTCTGTGCTGAAAGTAAAAAACGCAGCGGGCAAACAGTGGCAAGTGAATGCGGATATGGTGAATGCCTTCGGCAAATTGACGATCAAACTGCCCGCTGGCGCAGAATCAGCAAACAGTGTGCAGGCAAGTTATATCAACGACTTTGGCGGCAACAGTACCGCAAAGCAAAACGCTTTATAAGAAAGATGACACACAGCAATTCTTCTTTGGTGCATGAAAGCGCGAAACCATGATTAATGAAAACCAATAACAATCATACCGTTAAGCTATCCCTTCTCACCATTGCATTACTCCAGGCCTTTTCTGTTTCAGCAGAAGAGGCTTTTAACACATCCTTTATTCACGGTGACGCGGCCACGGTATCTGAGTTGGCAACCGGCGATGATATTTTACCAGGCCGTTATCCTTTCGATATCTACTTAAATGGGCAACGTGTTGACCATCGTGATGTTGAGTTCCGCAAACCTTCGCCTGAAAAAGCCATTGCGCCTTGCTTATCCGCTGAGCAGTTGATTGCTTATGGTGTCGATCTCGCGGCGACAACCTCTGCGGAAAGCTGCGTTGATTTAGCCAATACCTTTAAAGATGCCAGCGTCAGTTATGACGCCGCAGTGCAACGCGTTGATCTCTCGGTTCCGCAGGTATTTTTGATTCCCGTGCCAAAAGGCGCGATTTCCCCGCTGGTGTATGACAACGGCATTAATGCTGCTTTCGTCAATTACAACTTTAATGGCTCCGATAATCGTCTTCATGACAACGGCAGCCAGAGCAGCAGCCAATATTATTATTTGTCGTCACGCAGCGGCGTGAACCTTGGCCGCTGGCGCGTACGCAATACCTCGTCGTGGCAGAAACAGAGTGGGGAGCGCAGCCACTGGACACCGATTTCCACCTGGGCTGAAACCGATATCATCTCCTGGCGCTCACGCTTACTGTTCGGTCAAAGCAGTACCAGCAACAGCGTGTTTGATAGCTTTCAGTTCCGGGGCGCGCAACTCTCCAGCGTGTCCGAAATTCTGCCAGACAGCCTGCGCGGTTATGCGCCGGTGATTCGCGGCGTGGCACGCACCAACGCACGCGTTGACGTGCAGCAAAATGGCTACACCGTTTACAGCGCCAGCGTCGCACCTGGTCCATTTGCCTTAAATGATGTCTATCCCAGCACCTTAAGTGGTGACTTACAGGTCACCATTTATGAAGCTGACGGATCGCGACAGCACTACTCCGTACCCTTCTCTTCCGTGGCGAACATGCTGCGCGAAGGAATCTGGGATTACGCCTTTACGCTGGGTCGTTATCAGGATGGATCCACCACCTATCATCCTCAGTTTGTGCAGGCCACACTGTCACGCGGATTGCCCTATGAGATTACGCCTTATGGTGGCGTGCTGTTTGCCGATCACTACAGTTCGGCGGTTGTTGGGATGGGGAAAAGCCTCGGCATGTTCGGCGCCGCATCTTTTGATACCGCGTGGTCAAAAACTGATTTAGCCAACGGAGATCAGAAACAGGGTGCCAGTTTCCGTTTTCTCTATTCCAAATCACTCAATACCCTGGGTACTGAACTGCAAATTGCGGGCTATCGCTACTCCACTTCGGGCTATTACGATTTTAGCGATATGGTGGCCGAGCGCGCCAACTATGAAAATGGGCGCTATCGCAACGACTATACCGACACCAGTGAAGTAACCAATGGCGTGCCGGCCTGGGCGGACACACAGCGTAATACCTACTACACCAATCAGTACAACAATAAACGCCAGCGCCTGGAACTGACCATTAATCAGCATATCGGGCCGGTCTCGGTGTATGCCTCAATGACCAATCAAACTTATTGGGGATCAGATAACCGCGACCGCACGCTGCAGACTGGACTCAACAGCAGCTGGGGAAAAGTGAATTACGGTGTGTTCCTGCAGGACACGCAAAGCAACTATGGCGAGCACGATCGCAGCGTATCCCTTACGGTCTCGGTGCCGTTTAATGCCTTCGAAAACCAACCGGTCACAGCCACCTTTAACCTGGCCGACAGCAAACAGAGTGGCAGCAGCTATAACACCGGTCTGAGCGGCAGCCTGCTGGATGACAATCGCCTCAACTATTATGTGCAAACCGGTAAGGCCAACCATGCCGGACAGACCAGCACTGCCGACGTCGGTTACATGGGCAGCATGGGCAATGCTGAATTGGGTTATACCTACAGCGATGCCTATCAACAAACCAACCTTAATCTGTCGGGCGGCGCACTGCTGCATTCTGGTGGCTTAACGCTGACGCAGCCACTGCAAAACACCGTGGTGTTAGTGGAAGCCAAAGAGGCGCAAGGCGTCCGTCTGGAGAATCAGCCGGGGGTGGCGATCAACCGTTCCGGCTATGCGGTGATGACCTCGGCCACCGCCTATCACCACAACCGCGTGGCGCTGCGCACCGATGATATTGGTGCCGATCTGGATATTCCTCTGGCCGTCAAAGACGTGGTACCGACCTATGGCGCCATCAGCCGCGTGACCTTTGAAACCCGCAGCGGCAAGAGTGCGCTGATTCATGCGCAGTTACCGGATGGTGATGTCCCGGCGATAGGTGCTTCGGTATTTAATCAAAACGGTAGCAACCTTGGTGTAGTCGGCACCAACGGCAGCACTTTTGTATCCGGTGTGGCCAGCGGCGAACGCCTGCAGCTGCGCTGGGGCAGTTCCGATAACGAACACTGCTGGATCACGCTGCCGGAATTAGAGAACGGTTCACAAGCCGGTTATCAGGAATTCACTCTGCGCTGCACGCCCAATTAAAAGGAAGTATTGATGCGTTTTCTTCATTTTCGTGGCGTGATGCGCGCCCTTTTAACGCTGCTGGCGCTGAGTACTGCCCTGTTTTCTCAGAGCAGTTTTGCCCTGTCTTGCAAAGAAGCGGGATCCGGCAATATTCGCCAGATCATCCCAATTGAGAATGAAATTTCCGTCTCTACCGCCACGTTAAAAGCCGGGACGATTCTGTGGCGGTCGCAGAACTACACCTCGACATTTAGTTGTGAAGATACCAACGGCTATCCTAATGGGGAAAATGCTTACCTGTATTGGGATCCGCTCAGCCAGATGCAGTCTATCCATCCTTCGATAGAAGTGGGTGTGACTTATAACAGTATTGATATCAAACCGGTTAAAGGTTCGCGCACCGATGTCGGCCCAGGTACGGTATGTCGTAGATATTCCAGCTGGGGCGGAACTTACTGCCAGTCTCCGGCGCGATCGCAAACTGTGACGGTGAACTACTCCATCTATATTAAAGCCACCGGCAGCGCGCCGCCGTCCAGCGGTAAGATTTCCAACACGGGCCAATATGCAATCTTTCAGGTGGATGGCGTTTTAGGACTCAACAGCACGCCAGACAGCAACTTCCGCGCCTTTATTACCGGACTGGGCAATATCCGTTTTATCTCCTGTTCACCGCAGGTAAATATTTCCTCTAACAACGGTTCGACGGTCAATTTCGGCAGCCTGCCGTCACGCAACGCCAGCGCGGGCGTGATTGAAAAACGTGTGCCTTTCGCGGTGGTCGCTAACCTGACTAATGCAGGTCAGGACTGTCAGGGACAAACCTTCGTCGCCAGCTTTAGCACTACTTACCCGACCAGCGGCACGGATATTATTATGCCGAGCACAAACAGTGGCTTCGGTATTTCGGTCTCAACTGCTGATAATCAGGACAGTTTTATCCCGATGAACACCAGTGTGCCGTTGGGTTATGCCAACGGTCAGGTGGTGCAGAATAACTTTATTGCCACGCTCCGCTGGCTTAACAGCAACCCAAAGATAGGGGATTTCTCCGCTTCAGCGAATGTGGATGTGACCTTTAAGTAGCTTCGAAACACAGTGTTTCCTCCAAAGCCGGTATTATGCGTACCGGCTTTTGTTTACCTCTCGATCTGCCTCTTGCCTTCATCCTATCAACTGCAGCCTCCACACCTTTGGTAGCGACACAACTTATCGCCATTTTTACGTCCAAAAGTCATCAAAGCTAAACGCCATCAAATACGATTCAATTAAGATGTGCGTTTTTCACACCAAATCCTGCGGCTTTTTTTCAATCTATTTCAACGCTCATTTTTTAATCCACACTCACTTCAGCATTTTTGCAGCATTCCTGACTCCCTCTCCCTGTTAAGTACAGGTAAAAAACCTCAACCTGGAAAAATTTGCGATAAGGCAGTCAACTATCACTTCATTGTTTATGCGAATTAATTACTGATAATTGATCGGAAAAAACATCGGTTACTTAAGTCAAAGTATGCTGTGCAGATCAATCGGTTAGGCTATGCTCCTCATTAATGACGCAGCTTCGGAGAAATCCTAATCCGGATTGCACATCTTGATACGGCAACGTAGAGCATAAGGAAGCGAACAATGATGAAAAATATCGGTACTCTCAGCAAGGTTGCGGTATTTGCTTTATTGATGGGTGCAGCGAGCACCGCTTCTGCCAGCGAGCAGTTTGGTGTGGTGGGAAAAGGCCGCGTGCACTTCAGTGGTGAGATCTACCAACCTGCCTGCCGTATCAATGTGAATCAAGCCGCGATCACCAGCCGCTGTTTCGAGCAAGGCGAGTATCATCAGCAGTCACTGTCCACTTCCGACGTGCAGACCATCGCTTTCAACAACCGCCGTTCTGAAGCACAACTGGATTGGCTGAGTGATGCGAAACGCGAAGGGATTTTGACGGTGAACTACCGCTAATTACCTGACAAATGGATAAAGGCCGCGATTCACTATCGCGGCTTTTTATTTGTAAAGCGCCAGTTCGCGCTTAATTCTGCCTGAACTATAGGCAGAACCCATTAACTGACTAATTGCATTGATTATGATTTCCGGTGTCACTAATAAGGAAATCAAACGATGCACAGCAAATTTGGCAGTCCACTTTTCTCACTGCTGGTTTTAGGATTGGGTGCCGCAGGCTTTTACGCTTACGCGAAGAAAACTGACTTTCAGCAGGATCAGCTCGCCTGCCTCAATATTGATCATCAGCGCGTGCAGAATCAGGTTGAAGATGACCTGCTGAACCATGCTAATCCGGCGTTTTTTGGCACCTTTCAGGTGCAAATTGGCTCGCTGTATATTCACCCGACGACGCTGAATGCGACTAGTACGCATATTGTGGTACCGTTTTCGCTGGAGAATAGTGGGAAAACGACAGAGTTTGAGGCGAGGGTAAGGTGTTCGGATTTAAGGGATATTGGGTATAGCCGGATTTGAGATGAAGTAATTTACCCATTTTCTCCTTGTATCCAGACAACAAACACCTGCATCTTCATGATATGCAGGTGTTGAATAGAAAAATACTCATGAATAAAATTTCTTACTGCTTATTTGATAGTGACTTTTTAAAAATTCCATATTCACCAGAGATTGAACCTGATCCCATAGCTTGCATTTATTTCCATTAATATCTTTATAATGCTTTAGAACTTCTGTATCACGGGTGAATAACTCTGCAATACCCAACTCAGGATTTATGCTTAAAACGTGCGCATCAAATAAGCGATGCAAATCGCTGCGCAATAGAAGTCCATTACTTAACGTATTATATCGAAAATGCATTTCGTCATTTTTATCATCATTTATATGTGCAGCCTCTATCCACGTTGCTGGTTTCCCTCCATAGGCTAATCCGCTCACAACACACCCTGAATACTTGCTTAGCAATAAAGATCTTAATTTTTCCTGATCCAGTCTAACTAAAACTTCGCGATTGACTCTCCGTCCAATCTCATCATCGCTTTCAGAGAAAAGATTGGGTCTTTTATTCTGATAGGAAAGATGTAATGCGTAATTAAAAGAACGTGCGACCTTAAACTGTGGCTCATTTTTCTCGTTGAGAAGTTGCCATAAGCCTCCCTCTTTTTTCAATTGATGCCCACTGTTAGCTAAAATTTCATTGAGTTGATTTTCAGAAGGAAGTAATAGTGCCGCGATCTTAGCCTCTCCTACTACACGCCATGTTACATCGCGATCATTGACGCGGCGGAAAATCCAGATGGATATATTACTCTTTAAAATCTCTTCTATATTACGACGGTAATTATCATATTTATCACCTACAAAAAGCAGGTTATCAACACAACCATTGAGCGATGCTTTGGCAAAAATAGCACGCGGCAACTTATTTTTTCCATTAGGTCTGAGGAATCCACTGTTAGGCAATCCCCTAGGATCCTGATCATCTGTTCGAAATTTGTCATCTATTTCTTTGAAAGTGAGGCTCTCACCAATATTCGATAATAAAAGATCAGTCATTTTAATTCTCATATAAAAAAACCCCGCCGAAGCGGGGTTTGATAAGCAAGAAGTTTAGAGCGATTAGCCCTGCAGCAGAGACAGAACCTGCTGTGGAACCTGGTTAGCTTTAGCCAACACTGAGTTACCTGCCTGCTGGATGATCTGTGCTTTAGACATGTTTGAAACTTCAGTTGCGTAGTCAGCATCCTGAATACGAGACTGTGCTTCAGACAGGTTGGTAGTGGTGTTGTTTAGGTTAGTTACCGCTGAATCCAGACGGTTCTGAATCGCACCCAGTGAAGAACGGAACTTATCGATGCTGCTGATAGCTGCGTCCAGAGCGGCCAGTGGGTCGGTAGTTGCAGTACCGGCGCTGGTGGTGTCTGTGGTCAGTTTACCAGCAGAGCTGAGATTAACCGCTGCACCAATAGTTGGTTTGTATTTAGTGTCATCAACGGCAGTGCCAGCGCTGTTTTCAGCAGCGTAATCAGCAACAGTCACCGCACCAGTATCTTTGTTTACAGCATAAGAAATAGTGTAATCTTTGGTCTTTGTGATAGCGCCATCTGCATCCTGGTATGTGTCGGCTGAAGTACCGTTTGCAAAGGTGACATTTGAGCTCAGGACACCAGAATTAAATGTAACAGTCGTATTGGTACCTGTAGCTTTAGTAGCAGCCAGCACGACATCTTCACTTACTGATTTAGAGTATGAGATTGTGCCTAAAACGTCATCGCCAGTGCCCACATTACCATCAGCACCTGCGCTACCTGCACCGATAGTATAAGTGGTGCCGCCAAATGACAGGCTGCCACCAACACCTGAAGCTGAAGCTGCGTTATTTACCAAAACTTCTGTGGTTGCGGCTGTAGCGTTTGCTGCGTTAGTTGTCAGGTTACCAGCTGCATCAACATAAGCTGCAGCACCACCAATGGTGATTTTACCATCAGAATCGGTGTCGAAGTTTACAGTACCGTTGTTGGTAGTCCAAGTACCGCTAACGCTCTGACCTTGATCAGCCTTCAGAGTACCAATTAATGCATTTCGAGCTGCGGTGTTGGCTGTTGCATTGGCATCAGTTGGGTCACCGGAAATTGAAACGTCAGTTTTAAAAGCTTTACTTGCCGCATCGTAAGTATAATTTGTAACGGTAGTACCGTCATCCGTTGAAACAACATCACCATCATTCAATTTGGCAAATGCAGCAGTTGTGGTCAGTGCTGTATTTGAAGTGGTTACGTCATAGTAACCATCACCCTGCAAAGTACCACCAGCACGAGTTACATCGCTAACAGTAGCTGCTTTATTTGTAATGGTACCAGTACCGTTTACGTTAAAGCCATTCAGACCCAGAGTAGAAGAGTCGATCTTCTTCAGGTCGATAGAGATGGTCTGGCCATCGTTCGCGCCTACCTGAATTTTCAGGGAGCCGTCTTTAGACAATACGTTCACGCCGTTGAAGGTAGTCTGACCTGATACGCGGTCAATCTCGTCCAGACGTGATTTGATTTCGTCCTGAATTGAGTCCAGGTCAGACTGGCTGTTGGTGCCGTTCTGAGACTGTACAGTCAGTTCACGAACACGCTGTAAGTTGTTGTTGATTTCTGACAGTGCGCCTTCAGTGGTCTGCGCAGCAGAGATACCGTCGTTGGCGTTACGAGCAGCCTGAGTCAGACCAGTGATGTTTGACTGGAAGCGGTTGGCAATTGCCTGACCAGCAGCGTCATCTTTAGCGCTGTTAATACGAAGACCAGAAGACAGACGCTCGATAGAGGTAGACAGAGCAGACTGGTTCTTGTTGATGTTGTTCTGGGTGATCAGCGAGAGGCTGTTGGTGTTAATTACTTGAGCCATGGTTTAAGTTCCTATTAATCAAGTCTTTGGTTATGGTTTGGGCTTCAACCCGCCGGCTTCAGCGCCGTCAAAGTTGTTATCGTCTGTGCTTAAACAACCTTTAGAGATTTTTTAGTACCAGGCGAAATTTTTTCTCTTCAACCTGTCACGCTTATCTTTATCGCCCTGCGCCCGCACTTCTTTAGTGCAACCTGATCATTTTTCTAGCGCCGGAAATACCCTTCTCTATAGCCTTTATTCGCTTTATCACTCGCTGGTAAATAAATCTAAACTTTGCCTCAGATAAGCCGATAACCGCGGTATTCACTCTCCGTGTCGACATGAAAAGGAAACAACATGGCTAGTATCACTACCCTCGGTGTCGGTTCAGGCCTCGACTTAAGTAGTATCCTGGATAGCTTATCCACTGCGGAAAAAGCCTCCTTAACACCGATCTCCAATCAGCAGAGCGCTTATACCGCAAAGCTGAGTGCCTACGGTACGCTCTCCAGTGCGTTGACGACTTTCCAGACCGCCAACACCGCGCTGAACAGTGCAGACCTGTTCTCTGCCACCACCGCCACCAGTAGCAGCAGCGCCTTCAGCGCCACCACCTCGGGTACCGTGGTTGCTGGCAAATACAGCGTGGCTGTTACGCAACTGGCACAGGCACAGACCCTCACCTCTGCGGTGCAAACCAGCAACACCACCGCATTGGGCGACAGCTCTGCCACCAGCCGCACTCTGACCATTAAGCTGACTGATGGCACCAGCAAAGATATCTCGCTGACCACCGATCAGACTTCACTGACCGGCATGCGTGATGCCATCAACGGTGCCAGTGCTGGCGTTAGCGCCAGTATTATAAAAGTGGCCGACGGTTCTTACCGCTTGTCGCTGACCTCTTCCAAAACGGGTGAGGCCAATGCCGTTTCATCGATTAGCGTGACGGGTGATGACACCCTGAACAATATCGTAGGTTTTGATTCGACCAAGACCGATGCCGATAACCCGATGGATGTGAGCGTGGCGGCGCAGGATGCCGAACTGACGGTGAACAACGTAGCGATCACCAGCAGCACCAACACGATTAGCGATGCACTCGAAGGCATTACGCTAAACTTGAGTGACACGACCAGCGGCAACCAAACGCTGACCATCGCGCAGGATACGTCAAAAGCATCAACGGCTATTTCGAACTTCGTCACTGCCTATAACACGCTATTGGATCAGTTCAATACCCTGACTAAATACACGGCAGTGGATGTGGGATCTGATACGCAAGACTCCAGCAACGGAGCCCTGGTAGGCGACAGCACTTTGCGCAGCATTCAGACCCAAATTAAAAGCATGTTGACGAACTCTTCCAGTTCATCAACGTATAAAACATTAGCGCAAATTGGTATCACATCCGATCCATCGACGGGTGAACTTACGCTGGATTCTGACAAACTCTCAACCGAGCTGACTAAAGATCCGGACGGTATTAAAGAGATGATTGTTGGTGATGGCAAAACCACCGGTATCACCACTACTCTGGCTACCAATCTCACTAGTTGGCTCTCTTCAACTGGCAGCATTCAGTCGGCCAAAGACGGTGTCAGCAAGACACTGAATAATTTGACCGAGCAGTACAACGACATGAACACGCGCATCAACAATATGATCGCGCGTTATAAAGCACAGTTTACCCAACTGGACGTCACCATGAGCTCGCTGAACAGCACCAGTTCTTACCTGACGCAGCAGTTTGAATCATCAAGTAGCTCCAGCAGCTCATCTTCATAAGGAGTAATCATGTACAGCGCAAATGGCACCCAAGCCTATGCAAAAATTGGTGTGGAAAGCTCCGTAATGAGCGCCAACCAACAGCAACTGATTACGCTGCTGTTTGACGGCGCGATCAGTGCACTGATCCGTGCCCGCCTGTTTATGCAGGATGGCAATATTCAGGGAAAAGGTAATTCGATTTCCAAAGCGATTAACATCATCGAAAGTGGACTGAAGCAGGGTCTGGATGAGCAGTCAGGCGATGACCTCACCGATAATCTGTTAGGTCTTTATGCTTATATGGTTCGCCGTTTGATTCAGGCGAATCTGCGTAATGATGTTGAAGCTCTCGAAGAAGTAGAAGGTCTTCTGCGTAATATCGCGGATGCCTGGAAAGAAGTCGCACAACCTCAACACCTTCAGGACGCCGTTTAATGAATAACGCACCGCAACTGATCACCGTTTATCAAGAGTTACTCGATCTCAGCCATGGAATGCTGCGCCTGGCCGCAGACGGCGAATGGGATGACCTGATTACAAAGGAAGTGGATTACGTCAGTGCGGTGCAAACTTTGGCCCGCTCGACTGAGGCCTCGCCACCGTCCAACTATTTGCAAGAACAACTGCGTCCGGTACTGCGCCATATCCTGGACAATGAGAGTGAAGTCAGACGTCTACTACAGGCGCGCATGGATGAACTGTCGCAGTTGATTGGTCAATCCACAATGCAAAAGTCGGTCATGAGTGCTTACGGCAAGCAAGGTAATGTGTATCTGCCACAGAATTAATTTGCGGCGGGCTGAATGAAAAACGGGTGAGCTGATGCTCACCCGTTTTTATTTGGAACTGTGCTCACAAAATCACTTCTGCGCAGGGACCGACACCGGCTCCATAATCTGCGGCTGAATATCCTGAATCACCGCATCCTTCGGACGCTTCGCCACTTCTTTCAGCGCCTGCTGGCACTCAACAGTGGGTTGGTCGACCTTACGCATGCGCAAGCCGTCATAACGCAGTTCACCGTTCTCCAGCGTCAGCGGCATCACGCGCACCTGACGCGTCACGTTGACCCACTCATCGCTCAGGCGGGTTAACTTGCCTGGCTTGGCAATTACGCGCTGCCACTGGCGGCAGTCCAGCGTGTCGCCTTCTGCACCGATGATCAGGCTGCCCATCGCCTGGCCACTGATCAACTTGCTCTGCGGTCCGACAGTCTGCCAGTTACCTTGCAATTCCACTGGTGCCGGGGTTTTTACCGCTTCATCGTAATTGCTGATTTGCGCACATCCGCTCAAGCCCAGCGCGGCCAATACCATCCACTTTTTCATTCCTGGTCCCTACACTCGCCTCAATGGCGGCTACGTTATAATTTTTCGCGTAAGTTACGCAAGGAATCTCGGCGAAAACCCGGCTGAGCCTGACAAGACACTTCGCGCACGTTACACTAGCGCGCAAGTCGATAAGCAGGAAATTCGCATGAAAACCCCAGAAGAGTATTACGCCCAGGCTCGCACGATGTTTTTTGCCGCGCACGCCGATTTTCAAGCCGCGCTGGATGAACTGACCGAGAGCGATGCGCGCGCGGCCAACTTGTCACTGCGCCAACTGCGCGAGTGGCACGCTGAGCGCATCTATGCCGCATTCTTACGCCAGAAAAAGCTGGATGGCATGCTGTTTTCCATTCAACTGGCAGAGCCTGATAAAGCGGTTGCTGCTGAAGCGATTGAAACTTACCTGAAATCCCATGCGGAAGCGCTCGGCATGACGTGGGAAGAGTTTTGCATTAAGAACGAACTTTAAGCGCAGCGGCCCTAAATTATCTCAAACACACCTCTAACCACACAAATCGGCAAGGAAAAAGTTGTACAATCCTGAATAAGTTGTATAACTTGTATCTGACGGCTTCGGTCGTAGATTGTCCTTGAACGAAGGTGCTATTGCGCCGCCTCTGGAGGAGTTGCTGGATTTCCCCTCCAGAGGTAGTATTTTTTTGCTTACCCCTCGCGCTCAATCCCTTTCACTTCCACATAACTTGCCACCGCCAATAGACGATTGATGTGCGTCAGCAGCAGATCCACATCTGACTGTAAAAATTGCTGCCCGGCACGCGATGCGGTCAAAATGGCATCCTGAACGGTGTCGCTGATCGTTAAGTTATTATCCTGCTTCGCCTGAATCAATAAGGCCGCAATCAGTAATGACTGTGCCTCAACCTGCGCCACCAACTCTTTTGCTTCCGTATCCATTTTTGCCATTTTCAACAAAATATCGATCACCAGTTGACGCATGTTTACCCCCTAAAAAAGCCAATTCGCTTTGTAACGCTGTTGAGTATCAGTGCAAATCCCGCTAACTGTATCTCAGATAGAAAAATATTCTTACCTATAGGGCTTCGAGCCTTGCCACTGTTTTTATTTACAGTAATATGACGCACCCTCTTTGAAGAATGGACTGCCCTGATGTTTGTGGAGCTGATTTACGATAAGCGCAACGTCGCCGGTTTACCAGGCGCACGTGAGATGATATTGCAGGAATTGGAGAAGCGCGTGCAACGCGTATTTCCTGAGATCGAGGTACGCGTCAAGCCAATGGAGCGAAACGCCATTGATACCGATCTGAGTAAGAATGATAAAGCGACGGTGGCACGTATTGTCGAAGAGATGTTCGATGAAGCAGACATGTGGCTGGTGGCCGATTAAGCCACCAGCGCGGGGGAACTTAGCTTTCTTGCTCGCTGTGATTGATGGCGATCTCTAAATCCTGAATCGCCAGCTCGATATCATCTAACAACTGTCCCTGCTTGTTGAGTAGCGTGTCAAAACGTCCTGCGTACTCTTTGTCTTTGTACTCGCCTGCATCAAATGCCAACCAGTGGCTGGATAGCGTCTCAGTGTTAGTCTGCGCATAGTGACGCATCTCTTTTAACTGGGAGGTGACATCACGCAGGTAGTCAGTTTTGGTTTTGATTGCCTCTGTATCACTCATGCTATCTTCCTTTTCGCTAATTAAACCCGTTTAAATAACGTTTGAATCATTAAAGTTAGTAGAAAATAGCGAGACCGCATTAAGAATAATCGGAAGATGAAAAGGCGACCCGAAGGCCGCCTGAGCATTACAGATACTTGCGCGCCAGGGCGATCAGCTCATCCTTAGCCGCGGCACCTAGCTTCTCAACCCCATTTTCAACAAAGTTAAATGCCTGAGTGAAGTCCTTCACGCTGGCATTGATGTCCTGACTGACAGCATCCGCAATGACTCCCACGGCAGGTTGCTCAGCGAGAATCCCGACGGTAGAAGCCGTTGACGGCCCAGCGCTGGCAGAACCGTTGGCCAGAGGATCGGGCGTGGCCAACTGCTGGGTGAGATCCGTTGCACTCGCAGCGTCCGCCCCAAGCTGTGCCTCGCTGCCAGCATTCACCGCTGGCGTTGAGGAGGCAGGGACGGGTGCACTACTTACAGCTGAAGTTGAAACATCCTGTGCTGGTGCACTATCCACGGTTGTCGTTGAGGCATCGGTCACTGTCGCACTGCCCGGCACCGCCACCTCATTAGCAAAACTCTCTAATGGTGACAGCGTGCTGGCATCCGGTGTTGCAGTTGCTGCACTATTTTCGATTACAGTTTGGTCGCTCATAATTTTCTCCTTCTTGCTTAATAAAGACCGCAGTCGGCCGAAGCTGGCTGCAATCCGCTCGGTAATACTCATCATGGCCTCCTTAATGCGTCGATTCGGGTGGCGCGTCTTCCCCCACAACCTGCTTCACTTTGTCCGCTGTCTTGTTCGCGGTGCGGTCCGGCAAGCCATCGAGTTTTTTCTGCAATGTCACTAACTGGCTGGTCAATTCCGCCACCCGCGCTTCCCGCCGATCGGAAATCGCACGGTACTGCTGTCGGATATCCTCCACCCGACGATTGGCGCTGTTATTCACGAACACGAACATAATGGTCATCGCCACACACAGCAGCGACAGCATCAGCAGCAGACCGCCCAGCAGTAGCTGACGCCGATGGCCGCGCACTGAAAATTCACTGTTTATCTGCACCATCGCGACTCTCCTCTAAGGTGGTGATCAGTTGATTGATCTGACTGCGGAATTTATCGCTGTGATCAGATTCCGTGGTGGCTAACAGAATGCCCAACGCGTTCTTAATCAGCCGTAGATCGGTCTCCAGCGAAGAGATGCGCCGCAGGTTTTTGTCGTGGCGAATACGCAGGTCATCGTTCTCCTGGCGCATCAGCGCATGGCTCTCCTTGAGAAGCATCACCTGCTCTTTATAGCTGGTGATGATCTCGCCGCCGGCGCGATTGCTGGTGACGATGGCCGCGATGCCGGCCATTAAGGGTTTCCAAAACACAGCTGCCGCACCGCCACCGAGAAGTAGCGCACCGACGCTGGTCACCAAACTACTTTCCATGCCTCACCTCTCTTCACTGGCAAGGGATCCGCCCGAGAAACATGTTGTCCGCCCTTGCCAGTTGCGCGGCCAACATCAGAATTTAAGTTTACTTTAATTAATAAATTTAAGTATACTTAAGTAAAACCCAGCGGAGTTGTCAAGATGATGAAAAAAGAATCTGCAGGTGAACGCATTCGCAGCCGTCGTAAAGCGCTAAAGCTCACGCAGTTAGTGGTGGCAAGTGGCATTGGCGTGTCACATGTCGCTGTTTCACAATGGGAAAAAGATGAGACGGTCCCGCGCGGCGAGAACCTGTTGCGGCTGGCAGAACTGCTGCAATGTACGGCAGCTTGGATAATTGATGGCGAGGGCGAGGTGTTTACCGCCCCGCTTAACGTCAGTGATGTCAGTGCTCTGCCGTTGATCACTCTGGCGCAAGCTGCTGCGTGGATGCAGGAGCAACGCTTATTGATTCAGCAGCAGGCGACCCGCTTTCTCTACAGCGATAGCAGACTGAGTGAATCGGCGTTGGCTATCACCCTTGAGGATGCCGCCATGCAACCTGACTACCGACCCGGCGATACACTGATATTCGATCCTGCCGTTAATCCACAACCGGGTGATGCGGTGCTGGCGCTCATCAATGGTGTTGCACAGGTGCGCATTTATCGTTTGATGGCCGAGCAGCACGACGAACAAATTTTCTCGTTGCGGCCGTTAAATGATGACTTCCCCGCGCAGACATCGGCGGAGAAAAAGATTGAATTAATCGGAACTATGATGGAAATGCGCCGCTATCGCGCCAGATAAGAGAATGCAAAAAACCCGCCTATGAGCGGGTCAAAACCAGCAAAACTACGGCAATTATTACAAAACGTCGGTCAAGTGATCGACGACAACCCTCCCGTGCACATCCTTCTGCGTAATGCGATAGTTAACACAATATGAGCGGCGGTTGCAGAGCTTATCGAACAGCGTCACGCTGCCTTTTTGCTTGCCGTCTACGCTAACAATATGCCATTCAGTGACATCTTCCTGACCGCGGTTGTTGAGTCTTAATACGCTCTGTTCAACTAAACGGTCGCTATCATCAATCTTTAAATAGTCGCGTAACATTATGCTCACCTCTGGTTAACGAGGGTCAAGATACGCTTTTTATTTATCCATTCAATCGAAATTATTTATCGTAAATACTCCCCCGGTGCAATTAATTAACAATTCGATTTGACGCCGTTTCGCTAGCCGTTTCGGTTAACTCATTAATTGGAAAATAGTTTACGATTCGAGTCTATATTGGTGGACAGCCCCCGCCCCAGGCCTGCTACTGTAGGCCCCACAATAATAAGCTGTCCGGACAATCGCTATGCTTACCACCATCATTTATCGCAGTCACCTCCATGACCATGTTCCTATCAAAACACTTGAAGACATGGTGACCAAAGCGAATAACAAAAACAGCTCGCACGATGTCACAGGCATTCTGCTTTTTGATGGACTGCACTTCTTCCAGTTACTTGAAGGGCCCCGTGACGCTGTGCAGGGTATTTATGATCGCATTTGCCTGGACGCCCGCCACCACAATCTGGTGGAGTTGATGCATGACTTTGCCCCCGCTCGCCGCTTTGGCAAAGTGGGTATGGAGCTGTTTGATTTACGCGAGCATGATAAATCCATGGTGCTGCAAGCCGTGTTAGACAAAGGCACCTCGCGCTATCAACTGACCTACGATGATCGCGCGTTGCAGTTCCTGCGCACCTTTGTTATCGCTCGTGATAAAGAGAACTATTTTGAAATCCCCGCAGCCAGCACATGGGAATTTATTGCGGATGAGCCATCTCGTACCCTTCAGAATGAAGTCATTGAGTCACTGAAAGAGTGCCACTTCGCCTTTCAGCCGATTATCGATCCGTTTGCACGCCGCGTGGCATCGTATGAGGCGTTAATCCGTACCCCGAATGGCGGTTCGCCAGGCGAATACTTTTCGGCCTTCGGTGGCGAGGCTGTTTATCATGCGGATATTCAGTCTAAAAAACTGGCGTTCGAACTGGCGAAAAAATTAGGTATTGGCGAACACAGTACCTCCATTAACCTTCTGCCAATGTCCCTGGTCACGGTTCCTGATGCGGTGGAGTTTCTGCTGACGCAGATTGAAGCCAATGGTTTGGTCCCCGAGCAGGTGATTGTTGAAGTCACAGAAAATGAGATCATCTCGCGCACCGATGAGTTTGCGGCACAGGTGCGCAAACTGAAATCGGCGGGTATCAGTCTGGCCCTGGATGATTTTGGCGCGGGCTTTGCTGGCCTGTCACTGTTATCAAGATTTCAGCCGGACAAAATTAAGATTGATCGTGAGCTGATTAGCGATGTGCACAAAAGCGGTCCTAAACAGGCCATTTTGCATGCCATCATTAAGTGCTGTAACTCGCTGGAGATTGCGGTGATTGCAGAGGGCGTGGAGAAAGCCGAGGAGTGGATGTGGCTGGAAGCGGCAGGCATTAGCCAGTTCCAGGGGTATCTGTTCGCGCGTCCGCAGTTAAATGGTTTCCCGGCTATCGCCTGGCCGGAAATCAAATAGCGAACGGTTAGAGAGAATAAAAAAACCGCCTTTAACCGGCGGTTTTAGCATTTAAAGCGGGAAGTAACCCGGTGGTAATAATCGATCGCTGATGACCTGGTAGTTCATCAACTTAAAAGAACTTAAGGTGATGGGCACGGCAACGCAGGGACGGTACCAGCCAAATTGCTTTATATATCGCCAGACTTCTGGTGGGTTATCTTTATCTCTAACCCAGTAATAACCTTCTTTCATTCTTACACGCTTCTTGTCGCTGCAACCCTTACTCAACACTCCTCAACGCCTCGCGTGATGCGCATGTTGCACACCGAGTTCCCTGCTCTGACGAATGCTTACCTAAGGCCCACACTTTAGCATATCGAGCGCGCAATTGATCAGTAAGTGATTGTTTTATTTAGCGCTTCGCTTATCGGCGCCGATATTAACGGCATAAAAAAAGCCGCATTCGCGGCTTACTCAAGCATCAATAATAGGTGACATCAATGGTGCCGTACTGCTTATCCGTGACTTGCCCTTCGGCATCAGTGGTCACGGTATCACAGCGGAAAGGAACATCATTCTTATACTGGCATTGCGTGGTAACCGTCTTGCTTTGCTCGTTTCTTTGCACCGTCGTCACCACATCGGATATCTTTTTTGCGTCCGTATCATGTTTGGCACTGGCGCGTGACACTTCCTCATCGCCCTTCTTAATACTCAACAGCGTCATATCACCGACGTTATTGTAGGTCAGATGGAATTTAACATCGGAGGCGGGAGAGGAGATTTGATCAACCCAACCCTGATCGTTATAGCCAATATCCACCGTCATGCTGGGAGTGACTTTTTTTATTACCGCGCACTGCTTATTCAGCGTGACGACCACATCCTGACCGTTTTCTGTGCCAGTCAGTTTATCGCCTTCCCGCGTCACTTCGGTGATATCTCCGGCTTTATCAATGGATTTCACATGGGCAATACAGCCTTGCCCATCGAACGCGATATCGACATCAAAGATTGGCGTGTCGTCGGCGCTAAACAGGCGCTGATGCGTGCTTTTGACTTTGCCGGGAATGGCTTCGAACTGATAGAGGTAAGCGTAATTTTTCATCTGCGGTGCAAAGTCCGCATTTTTATTATCACAGCCGGATAGCATGATCGTTGCCATCAGCAGCAGCAGGGTGGGCTTCACGTGAGAATCCTCTTCTCGATATACGCGGTGTGTCAGGCCAGCATCATGCCGCTGTTACTGAAAAAGATAAATGCTTTCCCGCCTGACACCACAACAATGTTTGCAGCCACTACACCTGCATGTTCATGATATCGGTGTACGCCGATACCAGTTTGTTACGCACCTGAATCCCCATTTGCATGGAAATGGAGGATTTCTGCAGATCGACCATCACATCGTTTAACTGGATGCCCGGTTTGCCCATTTCAAAATCCTGTGCCTGGGTGCGCGCCGCGGTTTGCGTGTCGCTGATCTTATCCAGTGCTGCTTTCATGGTGGCACCAAAATCTACCTGATTGGTTGACTCGGCCTGCTTGCCGCTGGCCTGTAACGACGTTAACTGCAGCTGCTGCAACACACCATCAATTGCCTGAATCGACATTGCCTGTACCTCATTAAAGAAGGGTTTAAATTTTCACGCTGCAAAAGTTAACACACTGTCAATAGGACAAAGGCGCTAAATAAACGTAAAAAACCTAGCTTATCCAGCCATCGAAGTGACCCGATTCATCAATAATGCCAGCCATAAGATTGGAATTTCATTTAAGACGTTGCTTCAGGGAGTCTGTTTTGTCACCACAACTAACCCGGTCAATTATGTCAGGCAGGAATCGGTCATGAATGCGAGTGCAGCCGCCACACAAGATACCGCAAAGAAAGGTTTCAATGACCTTCTGGCTCGCCTGCGCGCCAATCCGCGAATTCCAATCATTGTTGCTGCCGCTGCCGCTATCGCAGTGGTTTTTGCATTGGTGCTGTGGGCTAAAGCCCCTGACTATCGCGTCCTTTATAACAACCTCTCCGATGAGGATGGCGGCGCGATTGTTACCCAGCTAACGCAAATGAACATTCCTTACCAGTTCGCCGAAAACGGCGGTGCCTTAATGGTGCCTGCCGATAAGGTACATGAACTGCGTCTGCGCCTGGCGCAACAGGGGCTGCCGAAAGGTGGCTCTGTTGGCTTTGAGCTGATGGACAAAGAGAAGTTCGGCATCAGCCAGTTCAGCGAGCAGATCAACTACCAGCGTGCGCTGGAAGGTGAGCTGGCCCGCACCATTGAAACGCTCGGCCCGGTCAAGAGCGCGCGCGTGCATCTGGCGATGCCAAAACCTACGCTGTTCGTGCGTGAGCAGAAAGCGCCTTCGGCCTCCGTGACATTGAACCTGCAACCGGGTCGCGCACTCGATGAAGGCCAGATTCAGGCCATTCAGCATATGGTGTCGAGCAGCGTCGCCGGTCTGCCGCCTGGCAACGTGACCGTGGTGGATCAGGCCGGTCGTCTGCTGACTCGTTCTGACAGCGAAGGTCGTGACCTGAATGATGCACAGCTGAAGTATGCGTCTGAAGTGGAAGCGCGTTATCAGCAGCGTATCGAAGCCATCCTGAATCCGATCGTTGGCCAGGGCAATGTGCATGCGCAGGTGACAGCGCAGATCAACTTTGACCGCAGCGAACAAACCGACGAGAAGTACAAACCGAACGCCGATCCAAACAGCACGGCGATTCGCTCGCGTCAGACCAATACCAACCAGCAGAATGGCAGCCCGTACCCAGGTGGCGTGCCGGGTGCGTTGTCGAATCAACCTGCCCCTGCGAATACTGCGCCGGTTACCAATCCGCAGCAGCAAAATGCTAACGGCCAAAATGCCAACGGCCAGAATGCGAATGGCCAGAACAACGCGGCGAACAACAACGGCACCACCACCAGCACGCAGCAAAGCAGCGGCCCGAGCAGCTCAAGCCGTAACGACACCGTGAACTACGAACTGGACCGCACCATTCGCCACACCAAGGTCAATGTGGGCGATGTGCAGCGTCTGTCGGTGGCCGTGGTGGTGAACTACCGTGATGACGGCAAAGGCAAAGCCGTTGCACTGAACGATCAGCAGATCAAACAGATTGAAGATCTGACCCGTGAAGCGATGGGCTACTCGCAGAATCGTGGCGACAGCGTCAACGTGGTGAACTCGCAGTTCAACATGACTGAGCCGTCTGGCGGTGACCTGCCGTTCTGGCAGTCGCAAGCCTTCTTCGACATGTTGATGAGCGGTGGTCGCTGGTTGCTGGTGGCGCTGGTTGCCTTCATCCTGTATCGCAAACTGGTTCGTCCGCAGCTGCTGCGTAAGAAAGCGCAGGAGCAAGCGGCAGCAGAAGCGGCGGCAGCCCGTGCGGAAGCGCTGGAATCTGAGGAAGCTTATAACGTGCAGCTCAGTAAAGACGAGCTGGATCAGGAGCGTAAATCCAATAACCGCATGAGCGCCGAGGTGATGAGCCAGCGCATCCGCGATATGTCTGAAAACGATCCGCGCGTTGTGGCGCTGGTTATCCGCGAATGGATGAGTAAAGAACTATGAGTCTGACCGGTACTGAAAAAAGCGCCATTCTGATGATGACCATTGGCGAAGAACGTGCGGCCGAGGTATTCAAACACCTCAACCAGCGTGAAGTGCAGCACCTGAGCGCCGCGATGGCGGGGATGCGCCAGGTGTCGCATAAGCAACTGACCGAAGTGCTGCGCGAGTTTGAAGCAGATGCCGAGCAGTTTGCTGCGCTCAGCCTCAACTCCAATGACTACCTGCGTTCAGTGCTGATCAAAGCGCTGGGCGAGGAGCGTGCTTCAAGCCTGCTGGAAGATATTCTCGAGAAGAACGAGACCACCAGCGGCATGGAAACACTCAATTTTATGGAACCTCAGGCAGCGGCCGATCTTATCCGCGACGAGCATCCGCAGATTATCGCCACCATCCTGGTGCACCTCAAACGTGGCCAGGCTGCAGATATTCTGGCGCTGTTCGACGAACGCCTGCGTCACGACGTGATGCTGCGTATCGCCACCTTCGGCGGTGTACAGCCAGCGGCGCTGGCAGAACTGACCGAAGTCCTGAACGGTCTGCTGGATGGCACCAACCTCAAGCGTGCGAAGATGGGTGGCGTGAGAACCGCAGCCGAAATTATCAACCTGATGAAAACGCAGCAGGAAGAAGCGGTTATCGAAGCGGTACGCGACTTCGACGGCGAGCTGGCACAGAAGATCATCGACGAGATGTTCCTGTTCGAAAACCTGGTGGAAGTGGACGATCGCAGCATCCAGCGCCTGCTGCAGGAAGTGGAGTCCGAGCAGTTGCTAATCGCCCTGAAAGGTGCCGAACAGCCGCTGCGCGAGAAGTTCCTCAAGAACATGTCAGCGCGTGCAGCCGATATCCTGCGCGACGATCTGGCCAACCGTGGTCCGGTGCGTATGTCGGCCGTGGAGAACGAACAGAAAGCGATCCTGCTGGTGGTCCGTCGCCTGGCAGAATCCGGCGAAATGGTAATTGGTGGTGGCGAGGAAACTTATGTCTGATGCCTTTTCCGCCCGTGCGTGGCAGCGCTGGCAGCCTGATGATTTAGGCAGCACCTTCAAAGTGGCGGAAGAACTGCCGCAGGAAGAGCCGGCTGTGGATGTCGAAATGAGTGCCGAAGCTGAGCAACAGCAGATGCTGGAGCGCATGCAACAGCAGATGCGCAAAGATGCACAGACGCAAGGCTATAGCGAAGGCTATCAAAAGGGCTTTGCCGAATCGCAGCAGAACGGCTACGACGCCGGTTTTCAGCAAGGGCTAGCCGATGCCCAGCAGCAGCAGGCGCCCTTACAGGCGCGTATGCAGCAGCTGGTGACCGAGTTCCACCATACGCTGGAAGCGCTGGATAGCGTCATTGCCTCTCGTCTGATGCAGCTGGCGCTGGAAGCGGCGCGCACGGTCATTGGCCAGGCCACACAAGTGGATGGCACCGCCCTGCTGCGCCAGATTCAGCAACTGATTCAACAAGAACCCATGTTCAGCGGCAAACCGCAGCTGCGTGTGCATCCTGATGATTTACAGCGTATTGAGCAGACACTGGGCCCGACGCTGGATCTGCACGGCTGGAAACTGCTCGCGGATAATTCACTGCATCCCGGCGGCTGTAAACTCAGCGCCGAAGATGGTGATCTCGATGCCAGCGTGGCAACCCGCTGGCAGGAACTGTGCCGTCTGGCCGCACCGGGGACCTTGTAATGACCTCGTCGCGTCTTTCCCGCTGGCTTGGCGCACTCGATGCCTTCGAGGATCGTATTTCGCAGGTGCAAACCGTGCGCCGCTATGGCCGTCTGACCCGTGCTACCGGTTTAGTACTGGAGGCCACCGGGCTGCAACTGCCGCTCGGTGCGACCTGCATCATCGAACGTCACGACGGTAACAACATCACTGAAGTGGAAAGTGAAGTGGTGGGTTTCAACGGTCAGAAACTGTTGATGATGCCGCTGGAAGAAGTGGACGGCATTTTGCCGGGTGCGCGCGTTTATGCCCGTTTTAGCGGTGACAACGCACAAGGCGGTAAACAGCTGTTGCTTGGGCCAGAACTGCTCGGCCGCGTGCTGGATGGCGCAGGCAAACCGCTGGATGGTTTACCTGCCCCGGACACCGGCTATCGTGCGCCCTTGATCACCGCCCCGTTTAACCCACTGCAACGTACGCCAATCCACGATGTACTGGATACCGGCGTACGGGCGATCAACGCCTTGCTGACTGTCGGGCGCGGTCAGCGTATGGGCCTGTTTGCGGGTTCCGGCGTCGGTAAGTCGGTGTTGCTTGGCATGATGGCGCGTTATACCAAAGCCGATGTGATCGTGGTTGGCCTGATCGGTGAACGTGGCCGTGAAGTCAAAGAATTCATTGAGAACATCCTCGGCGCAGAAGGCCGTGCGCGCTCGGTGGTGATCGCCGCACCGGCTGACGTTTCGCCGCTGCTGCGTATGCAGGGTGCCGCGTATGCCACACGCATCGCGGAAGATTTTCGCGATCGTGGCCAGCACGTGCTGCTGATCATGGACTCCCTCACCCGCTACGCCATGGCGCAGCGTGAGATCGCCCTGGCGATTGGCGAGCCACCGGCCACCAAAGGTTATCCGCCTTCCGTGTTCGCGAAGCTCCCCGCCCTGGTGGAACGCGCCGGTAACGGCACCCACGGCGGCGGTTCGATTACGGCTTTCTATACCGTGCTTACCGAAGGTGACGATCAGCAAGACCCGATTGCCGACTCGGCGCGCGCCATTCTTGATGGTCACATTGTATTGTCGCGCCGTCTGGCCGAAGCCGGTCACTATCCGGCGATTGATATTGAAGCCTCAATCAGCCGTGCGATGACCGCGTTAATTGATGACACCCACTACGCGCGGGTGCGTCAGTTTAAACAACTGCTCTCCAGTTTCCAGCGCAACCGCGATCTGGTGAGTGTAGGCGCGTATGCCGCTGGAAGCGATCCGATGCTCGATAAAGCCATCAAGCTTTACCCGGAGATGGAAGCCTTCCTGCAACAGGGTATTTTCGAACGCAGCGACTATGACGACGCCAGTCTGCACCTGCAGGCCATGTTCGGCTAGCGCGAGCCCAAGCGAGGTAAGCCATGAAAACTGCCAGTGCAATCGATAAGCTGCGCGATATGGCGGAGCAGGATTTGGAACAGGCCGTGATTCATTTAGGTGACATGCGCCGTGGCGTAAAGCAGGCGGATGAGCAGCTCACCATGCTGCTCGACTATCAGGATGAGTACCGCAATAAGCTCAACACCGATATGTCAGGCGGTATTTCCAGCCTGCGCTGGACCAATTACCACCAGTTTATCCAGACGCTGGAGAAAGCCATTGAACAGCATCGGCAACAGCTGAATCAGTGGAATCAACGTCTGGATCAGGCGCTGAGCAGCTGGCAAGAAAAGCATAAGCGATTGAATGCGTATCAAACACTGATCACTCGCGCTGCCGAAAACGCATTACGACAAGAAAACCGTCTCGATCAGAAACGGATGGATGAATTTGCCCAACGGGCCGCTATGAGGAGAGGCGAATGATTACGCTGCCAACTATGGTTACGCAAACCTCTAAAGTCAGCGATGCAGACAGTGCTGTAGCATCGGACAATTTACTGGGTACAGATGCGCTGCCACAGGGATTTATCACTGAACTGGGTAACCGCTTACTGACGCTGGCTCAGCAACAAGGTGTTAACACGCAATCGACTGATCTGACAGCAGAAGTCGATGAAAAAGGCGTCACAAAAGCGTCATTAAGCGCGTTATTGCAGGCACTGGACAAACCAGAGGCGTTAAACGCACTTTTACAACCGGAAAACACTAAAGCCACGCTGAAATCAGCCGATGATAAAGACAAGTCTGAAGCAAGTTCGTTAAGTGCCAGCGACTTACAGAATGTTCAGGCACTGTTCGCGATGTTACCGGTTGCGGTTGAAGCGCGAAACAGTCAGAGCGCCGTCAGCGTCAGCACGGATAAAACCTCTGCCGATGCAGAGACTACGCTAAACGGATCATTGTTAAGCCGAACACTGCAGAACGCCGTGAAAGATGAACAAGAGGCACAATCCGACAGTACGCCTCATAAGAAATCCAGCGATGTGCTGAGCGGTGTCAGCCGTGATGTCAGTACAACGACAGCCAGTAGCAGTGCCGCTGCCGCCAGCACCACGGCCAGCAGCAGTAACAGTAACAGCGCACTGTCACTGGATGAAAGCTTTAAGCAGGTGCTGAGCACGCTCAGCAAACCGGAAGAACATCGTAATACTCAGAGCGACACGGTAACAGCATTAACCAGCGCCCCGGTCAGCAGCAGTAGCACACTGACCAACAGCACGGCGACGACCAGCACCACTCCGTCGACGCCGATGCTGAATGCCCAACTCGGCAGCAATGAGTGGCAGCAGGCGTTAAGCCAGCAAATCGTGATGTTTAGTCGCAACGGTCAGCAAAATGCCGAATTGCGCTTACATCCCGAAGATTTGGGTGCTATCCAGATCAACCTGACCCTCGACAAGGATCAGGCGCAGTTAAGTATGGTTTCCAGCCACAGCCAAGTGAGGGCCGCGCTGGAAGCGGCTCTCCCTCAGCTGCGTACAGCGCTGGCGGAGAGCGGTATCAACCTGGGACAGAGTAATGTCAGCAGCGACGCCTTCGCACAAAGCCAGAATTATCAGGGCCAGCAGGAAGGACGTCGTGATGGCCAGCACGGCAGCTTTACCCTCTCCCAGGACAGTGAAAACGAGATAACGCCTATTGCCGTCCCGGCAGCCCTTCAGGCGCGCGCGACAGGTAACGGCGCTGTCGATATCTTTGCCTGACAGCGGCTAAACGCTGAAGGTAAGCGTAAAACCCGCGTCTTTTCTTCCCATTGTTTGACTTAAGACGCGGGATAATCTGTCCAGGCGAGCCGAGAGGCTTGCCCATAATTCACAGGAAGTAACTGCAAACATGTCTGATAACGCGAAAGCTAAAGGCCGCAAACGTTCACTACTAATACCGGTGTTACTGATTGTAACGCTGGCCGCTTGCAGCGTGGCAGGCTATGCAGTCTGGCGAATGATGAATAAACACGGGGATGACAAACCGGAAGCGGCGAAAGTAGAGCCACCGGCCGCCCCTGTATTTTTTGCAATGGATACGTTTACGGTTAACCTGGTCAATCCTGACAACGATCCCGACCGTGTGTTGTACGTAGGCTTTACCCTGCGTCTGCCGGATGAGGATACCCGTCGTCGGTTGAATGATTACCTGCCTGAGGTGCGCAGCCGTTTACTGCTGCTGCTCTCGCGTCAAAGTGCCGCTCAGCTTGCCACAGAACAAGGTAAGCAGGCCCTGGTTGAGCAGATCAAACAGGCATTGGCGCCACCGCTGGTAAAAACGCAACCGCCACAGGTGGTCAGTGACGTGCTGTTTACCGCCTTCATTTTGAGGTGATTTAATGGGCGATAGCATTCTCTCCCAGGCTGAGATTGACGCGCTGCTTAATGGAGACAGTGACAGCGCGGAAGTAGAGAACAGTTCCAAAGGGACCGATGGCGATATCCGTCCCTATGATCCTAATACTCAGCGTCGCGTGGTGCGCGAGCGTCTGCAGGCGCTGGAGATCATTAACGAGCGTTTTGCCCGTCATTTTCGTATGGCGCTGTTTAACCTGCTGCGCCGTAGCCCGGATATCAGTGTCGGTGCGATCAAGATTCAGCCTTACCATGAGTTTGCCCGCAATTTACCGGTGCCAACCAACCTGAACCTGATCCACCTGAAACCACTGCGCGGTACTGCGCTGGTGGTATTTTCACCGAGTCTGGTGTTTATCGCCGTAGATAACCTGTTTGGTGGTGATGGCCGTTTCCCGACCAAAGTGGAAGGCCGTGAATTTACCCATACCGAGCAACGCGTCATCCGTCGCATGCTGAAGCTGGCACTGGATGGTTACAGCGATGCCTGGAAAGCGATTTACCCGCTGGATGTTGAGTACGTCCGTTCGGAAATGCAGGTGAAATTTACCAACATCACCACTTCGCCGAACGATATCGTGGTCAACACCCCGTTCCAGGTCGAGATTGGTAACCTGGTGGGTGAATTTAATATCTGTATTCCGTTTTCAATGATTGAGCCGCTGCGCGAGCTGCTGGTCAATCCACCACTGGAAAACTCCCGTCAGGAAGATACGCACTGGCGCGACAATCTGGTGAAACAGGTGCAGCACTCGGAGCTGGAGCTGATTGCCCACTTCGCGGAAACATCCATGCGCCTGTCACGTATTTTGCAACTGAAACCTGGTGACGTCCTGCCCATTGAGAAGCCGGACCGCATCATTGCTCACGTCGATGGCGTACCGGTACTGACCAGCCAATATGGCACCATGAATGGCCAGTACGCGCTGCGTGTTGAACACCTGATTAACCCGATTTTGAATTCGCTGAACGAGGAACAGCCCGATGAGTGACAGCAAAAAACCGTCCGATGATATTTCTGCGGACGACCTGTGGGCTGAGGCAATGAACGAGCAGGCAACCACCAGCACGCCTGATCCAACCGAGAACGTTTTCAAATCGTTTGAAAGCAACGGTGCCAGTGGCTCGCTGCAAGACATTGATCTGATTATGGATATCCCGGTCAAACTCACCGTGGAACTGGGTCGCACCAAGATGACCATCAAAGAGCTGCTGCGCCTGACGCAGGGTTCCGTGGTGGCGCTGGATGGCCTGGCCGGTGAACCACTGGATATCTTGATCAATGGTTACCTGATTGCGCAGGGCGAAGTCGTCGTCGTGAACGACAAATATGGCGTGCGTATCACCGACATTATTACGCCATCTGAACGTATGCGTCGTCTGAGCCGTTAAGCATGTTAAAGAACGCGCAAATTGGCCAGCCTGTTCATAGCCAGCCGGTGGTCTCTACCGGTTCGGTGATTGGGCAAGTCAGCAGCGTGCTGGCAGTGATTGTTCTGCTGATTCTGGCCTGTGGCTGGCTGGCAAAACGCCTTGGCTTTGCGCCCAAAACCGTCAACACCCAGGCGCTGAAAATTAGCGCCAGCGTGCAGGTGGGTCGTCAGGAGCGGGTGGTGATTGTTGACACCGCCGATGCGCGTTTAGTGCTGGGCGTCACCGCCCAGCAAATTACCCATCTGCATTCGCTGCCGCCGCTGCCACCTGAAGAGCTGGTGAACAAAACCGTGGCGCCGCAGGATTTTCGTCAGCTGTTCCAGAATCTGGTTAAACGTCCCGGAAAACCCCAATGATGCGTCGATTGCTTCCCCTCTTGCCGCTGCTGTTGCTGGCACCGGTTGCGCATGCGCAATTGCCAGGACTGGTCAGCCAGCCACTGGCAAATGGCGGCCAGAGCTGGTCACTGCCGGTGCAGACGTTGGTGTTTATCACCTCGCTGACCTTTATTCCGGCCATTTTGCTGATGATGACCAGTTTTACGCGCATCATCATTGTTTTTGGCTTGCTGCGTAACGCCTTAGGCACGCCTTCTGCCCCCCCCAATCAGGTTTTGCTTGGCCTTGCGCTGTTTTTAACCTTCTTTATTATGGCGCCGACCTTCGACAAGATTTATAGCGACGCCTATTTGCCGTTCAGTCAGGACAAAATCAGCATGGACGTAGCGATCGACAAAGGCGCTCAACCGCTGCGTGAATTTATGCTGCGTCAGACACGTGAAGCCGATTTAGCGCTGTTTGCTCGTCTTGCCAACACCGCGCCGATTCAAGGTCCGGAAGCCGTACCGATGCGCATTTTGCTGCCGGCTTACGTCACCAGTGAACTGAAAACTGCTTTCCAGATTGGTTTTACTGTGTTCATCCCGTTCCTGATCATCGACCTGGTGGTTGCCAGCGTGTTGATGGCGCTGGGGATGATGATGGTGCCGCCGGCGACCATTTCTCTGCCATTCAAGCTGATGTTGTTTGTGTTGGTGGATGGCTGGCAGCTGCTGGTGGGTTCACTGGCACAAAGTTTCTACTCCTAGCGGCACACCTGGAAGTCGATGGCAACTCTCAATCCGGTCGGCCTGAAGGCCGCAACATATAACGCCAGGAGCGCAGCATGACACCCGAATCGGTTATGGTCATCGGCCAGGAAGCAATGCGAATTGCCCTGATGCTCGCCGCCCCGCTGTTGCTGGCGGCACTGGTCAGCGGTCTGATCATCAGCCTGTTACAGGCGGCCACGCAGGTCAACGAACAGACACTCTCCTTTATTCCTAAGATCCTTGCCGTTGCCGCCACCGCGGTGATTGCTGGCCCGTGGATGCTGAACCTGATACTGGATTACATGCGTAATCTGTTGACCAACTTACCTTATATCATCGGCTGATGATTAACCTCGATAGCAGCCAGCTGGTCCATTGGGTCGCGCAATTTTTCTGGCCGATGGTACGTTTGCTGGCACTCTTTGCCAGTGCGCCGGTGCTGAGTGAGAAATCCATTCCCAAGCGCGTGAAAGTGGGCCTCGCGGTATTGACGACCTGGATCGTCATTCCCGTGTTGCCTCCGGTAGAAGTCACGTTATTTACCCCCGCCGGTTTTTGGATCCTGTTACAGCAATTACTGATTGGTGTGGGGATTGGCCTGACCATGCAACTGGCGTTTGCCGCGGTGCGTATGGCCGGTGAAGTCGTTGGATTACAGATGGGCTTATCCTTTGCCACCTTCTTTGATCCTGGCAGCCGCCTTAACATGCCCGTGCTGGCGCGTTTTCTCGATATGCTGGCCATGCTGCTGTTTCTGACCTTCAACGGACACTTGTGGCTGATTTCGCTGCTGGTGGACAGTTTTCATACCCTGCCGATTAATGATCAACCCCTCAACGCCAATGCTTTTATGGCGCTGGTGAAGTCCGCCGGGTTAATTTTCCTTAATGGGATGATGTTAGCGCTGCCCTTAATAGTTTTATTGCTCACGCTAAACATGGCACTAGGTTTGTTAAACCGTGTTTCACCACAACTGTCGGTTTTCGCGATTGGCTTTCCGATTACCTTAACGGTGGGGATCCTCAGCCTGGGTATGATGATGCCACTGCTCGCCCCCTTCTGCGAACATCTCTTCGGCGAAGTCTTTGATTTACTCGCGCAGTTTGTCTCAGAACTCTCCCACGCACGCTAATTAACGATTCTGTAGAAGTTCTTATGCGATAGTTAAGTATTCAAAATCAATCTGTGCATTTTTCGAACCATATTTCTCAGAAATCAACTGAGGTTATTCTGATAAATGCGCATTTCAGGTGAAAATTATTCTTATTAAACGGCGCTTCGCGTATTTTAGTCAGACGATTCCTAAGGTGATAAACCTTGAGAATTGGTTGAATAAATGCTCAAAGGGCTGTTTTTAAACAAAAAAAATATTACAGCGATTTTTCTTGTCTAAATCCCTTTTTTCCGGCATTGTCAACACTCGCTGAAACGTCACACTTTCGCGATTCAAATGTTTTTAAGAATTGTCCTATCAGATTTGTCTGTGACTTGCGCGATAGTGACAGGGCTCTCAAAAACAGAGCGAATTACACACTTAATGCAAACTCCCGGCGATTCCCACTATCGCGGGGACTAGAGTGACGTGGAAGTAACACAACAAACTTCGCAGAAGGGTTCAGGGATAGAGTCATGATGGCGCACGGATATCATTCGCCAGTCTGCCGAGCAGAATAAAAAAGTGTCTTTGGAAATCTCTCTCGTACCGCAAACGCGTATTCATCGTTGATTTAAACGGATAACAAATTGGTGAGGGTCGCTATAATGCCAACGATTATTATGGATTCATGTAACTACACACGCCTGGGATTATCAGACTATATGTCGGCCAAAGGAGTTAAAAAGAAAAATATTACTCCGGTCTCTGATATTGAACAACTGCAACAAAGATGTGAACAGTTAAAGCCTGGTGTCGTATTTATTAACGAAGAATGCTTCATTCATGAATCCGATTCCAGCGATCGTATTCGTGCCATTATTATGCAGCATCCAGATACGCTATTTTTTATCTTTATGGCGATCTCGAACATCCATTTTGAGGAATACCTCTACGTTCGTAAGAACCTGATTATTACGTCAAAATCGGTGAAAACCTCGACTCTGGATTCACTGCTCGGTACTTACCTGCAAAAGAAACTCAGCGCTACCCCGCGTATTTCAGCAGGCCTGGACATTCACCCACTGACATTAAGTCAGACTGAATCAAATATGCTGAAAATGTGGATGTCAGGACATGACACCATTCAAATTTCAGACAAGATGCAAATTAAAGCCAAAACGGTATCGTCACACAAAGGTAATATAAAACGCAAAATTAAGACACATAATAAACAGGTTATTTATCATGTGGTGCGACTGACCGATAATGTGACCTCCGGTATTTATGTCAACGTGCGATAGTCCTGCATGTAAACAGTTTGAGTAAATAGCCGTAGCCGACAAAGGGCCAATCCGCAGATTGGCCCTTTGTCGTTTTGCCTGGATCTGCGAGCCAGGTCTCACTTCGCCCCCTAATCCTTTAGCCTGAACTGCCGATGCTTGTTCTCAGAACACCTACCCAAAATGAGAGCAAGGATATGAAAACAGCATCGATTGATGAGCAATATAAGCTCAGCATCTGGCAGAACCTGCGCCTGATGCCTCTTTTCAGCATGATCTTTGGTGGCATTCTGCTGCTTTTTGCCCTGTGTATCGGCCTCGCCAGCTATTTTTTAACCCAGAGTAATAATTCCCTCAACGATGCGACGGATGAAATTCAAATCCGTATGGGCATCTCTAATAGCTCGAACCATTTGCGTACCGCTCGTCTGAACGTGCTGCAATCCGGCGCCGCTGCCCGCATCGGTGAAATGGACGGCTATCGTGCCGATCTGGCGCGCACGGAGACCCGCATCAAGCAAGCGCGTGACGGTTTTAAAACTTACATGGACCGCAAGGCGAAAACGCCGGAGGATATCGCGCTGGATGCGCCACTTACCGCGGCATTCAATGACTATATCGACAAGGGATTGAAGCCGATGATTGAGTCGGCTAAGCAAGGCAGCTTCGAAGGGATCGTGGCGCAGGAAACCGACGTGACACGCAAGTTGGATGATGCGTATAACGCGGTATTACTGAAAGCGATAAAAATTCGTACTGACCGTGCCGAAGCGATCAACGCGGAAGCTGCGCACCAGTCCCGCGTCGGCTTTATTGCCATGGCTGTGGCCTTTGCTGCTGCACTGGTATTGGTGCTCCTCACCTTCGTCTTCCTTCGCCGTGTGGTGATCAGCCCGCTGCGTCAGTCGGTTGAGCGTATTGAGCGTATTGCGCAGGGCGATCTGACCGCACCGGAACAAGCGTATGGCCGTAGCGAGATCGGTAGCCTGTTGCATAATCTGCAACTGATGCAGGCCGCACTGGTGCGTACCGTAGGCACCGTCCGCGAAGGCGCCGTTGCCATCTATCAGGGTTCCAGCGAGATCTCAGCCGGTAACACCGATTTGTCTTCACGCACTGAGGAGCAGGCTTCTGCGCTGGAGCAAACCGCTGCCAGCATGGAACAGCTCACCGCAACCGTGAAGCAAAATGCGGAAAACGCCCACCATGCCAGTCAACTGGCTGCGGATGCTTCCGGCAAAGCCCGTAGCGGTGGTGAGTTGGTGCATGGCGTGGTGAAAACCATGAACAATATCTCTGGCAGCTCGAAGAAAATTGCTGAGATCACCAACGTCATTAACAGTATCGCCTTCCAGACCAACATCCTGGCGCTGAACGCGGCGGTAGAAGCAGCGCGTGCCGGTGAGCAAGGGCGTGGTTTCGCCGTCGTAGCGAGCGAAGTACGAAATCTGGCCCAGCGCAGTGCCCAGGCCGCGAAAGAGATTGAAACGCTGATTGCCGAGTCGGTTGATCTGATTAATAACGGTTCACATCAGGTGGGCGAAGCCGGCTCAACCATGGGTGAGATCGTCGAGGCGGTGCGTCGCGTCACCGATATTATGTCGGAAATTGCCGCCGCCTCCGATGAGCAGAGCCGTGGCATTCAGCAGGTGAGTCTGGCGGTTACCGAGATGGACAACGTGACGCAGCAGAACGCCTCGCTGGTGGAAGAAGCCTCTTCAGCGGCCGCCTCGCTGGAAGATCAGGCGGGTCGTCTGACACAGGCCGTTGCGGCATTTAAACTTAACGATTCACCCGCATCGCGAGTGATGACACCTTCATCAGGCACCCTGAAGGCCCCGACGCTGACACCGCGTCCAGCATTGGCAGCGGCGAACAGTAACGACAACTGGGAAACGTTCTAAACCCTCTCGCCGTCATTGATGGCAGGGGTTGATATGCATCAGGTGCACCTTATGTGCACCTGATTTTTTTATGCAGTCTTAAGCTTCCTCGTAGGGCTCAACAAACACCCCTTCCGCATGGTCGCTTTCATTAAAGAACCAAATCCCCAGCGGATAATCCTCCAGCGCCACCAGGTACATGGTCCCTTCATTAAAACCTTCAACTGACAGTACTGTACCCACGCGACGTGGGCCGCCATCGGTTTTTACCGTTACGCGGTCATTCACCTGCATTGATTACTCTCCAGATATTGTCCTGAATACAGTGTAACGGAAGAAAATGGCGGCCGCCTGATCCGGATCAGCGTCGGGCGATTACCCACACTGCATGCACAATGCCCGGGATATAACCGCACAGCGTGAGCAGGATATTCAGCCAGAAGGCGCCGCCAAAGCCCACCTGCAGAAATACACCCAGCGGTGGCAGTAAAATCGCAATCACAATTCGAATAAAATCCATACTAACTCCCTGATATCACTTATTTATCGTCAAGCTCTAAGCATAGCCGCTGATTCGCTTGATGCGATGACAGACGGGTAAAGTTCTGTCAAACCGCGGCTTTTCACTTTCTTAACAGTACGCAGAGAGACTTCTGACGCGGGTAGCCCGTACACTTCTTCGTACTGCACCAACCCCAAAGGCGCAGTCAACCTAAAAGTAACAAGGATTTTTGCCCGCGCAGCGCGGGCTTTTTTTTGCCTGAAATCTGCCCTTTCCTGCCCATTCTTCCCGTTGTCTATACTGATATAGAATCTCATCGCCTCTGGGAGGCCGACCATGACAACCGCAAAAGAGTACAGTGATAATGTGCAGCGCGAAGTGAACATTGACGTTGAAGCATTGCTGGAAGCGATTCAGAAGAAAACCTCAGGCGAGGTTAAAGAGTTCATGGAAGCGGAACACGCTCACCGGGTGAAAGTGAATGGTGAAGCCTATGACTCTTATATCGATCTGGCTGAAGCATTTGAACTCGATATCCGTGACTTCTCGATCACTGAAGTTAACCGTTGAAATCGATTTCAAAAAAATACCCGGCGGGATGGCCGGGTAAAATAAATCAGTGAATTCGTTACACCAGGAAATTCTTAACACCTGAGTCAGACTACGCTTTAGTCAACACAAGACAAGTCCCAATCTGGCGTATAAAACGAACAAAAAAGCATGACCTTCCCCATTTGTTACCGAAAACACCGTGTGCCTACTGTGTTTCTTTTATGCGCAATGTGTGTACGTCCCTAATCGTCACCCTGTAGATTTAAGATTTATCCTGGAAATTGACGTGAGCCACTCGCATAAAAGTGTGATCGTCATAACGCTATTATACTGATTACTCTCTGCTTTACGGACGCGCCTGGCGTAAGGAGTGTTGATGCTCAGACTTAACTCGTCGCTGATGATTGTGACCGATCTCGATGGCTCGTTGTTGGATCATCATGATTACAACTGGGATGCCGCCAGTGAATGGTTGCAGCGCCTCAAGCAGCAGGCGATTCCCGTGGTGTTCTGTTCCAGTAAAACGGCCGCTGAAATGATCCCCTTACAGAAACGCCTGGGTCTTTCCGGTACCCCTTTCATCGCTGAAAACGGGGCTTTTATCGCTTTTGATGGCGAGCAAATTGCAGCGGAGGAACCGGGTGAACACTATCTTGCGCTGTGCCGCTCTCTGAATACCCTGCAATCCACTTTCCGCTTCAGCGGTTTTCACGACTTTAGCGATGCGGAAGTGGCCCGCTTCACCGGATTAACCCTGGCCGAAGCCAGCCAGAGCCGACTGCGCAATGCTTCAGAAGTCATACTCTGGCGCGATGACAGTGAAAAGCTGGAGGATTTTCGTATGGCGCTGGCGGAACACAACCTGGCGCTCACCCAGGGGGGACGATTCTGGCATGTGATGCCAGAGGGCTGCGGTAAAGGCATCGCACTGCAGCAGCTGCAGCAGCATCTCGAACAGCGCAGTGGAGAGAAGCGGACCACCCTCGGCCTCGGTGATGGCCCCAATGATGTGCCGATGCTGGAGCAGGTCGATTATGCCGTGGTGATTAAAGGATTCAGTAAAACCCCGGTGATCCTCACGCGCCGCGATCAACAAAATGTCTATCACACCGCGCATGCTGGCCCGCTGGGCTGGCGTGAAGGGCTGGACTATTTTCTCGCGCAACCCGAATAACCCTCTGACCTAAGGATGAGAAAATGAGTGATTTTTACCAAAATGGTGTCATTACTAACTTTCATAATCTCACCCAACGCAGCGTTGAATCGCTGGAAAAAGAGATGGTACGTTTCGCGCGTAAACGCAAAATGGGGCTAATCCTGCCTTCCCTGTTCTCCGAACTGGAAGGTCCGGCGCTGGATAACATCGTCAATGAGCTGGCCAGAGTGCCTTATCTGGATGAGATCGTCATCGGTCTCGATCGTGCTGACCGCGACCAGTTTCTCTTTGCTCGCGAGTTCTTTTCTCGTTTGCCACAACGCCATCGCATCCTGTGGAATGATGGACCCCGATTGAAAGCGCTGGATGCTGAACTGGATAAAGAAGGGTTGTCGCCTAGCCAGCCGGGTAAAGGACGCAACGTGTGGTTCTGCACCGGGTATACGCTGGCCTCGGATCGCACCCAGTGCGTGGCGCTGCATGACTGCGATATCGTCACCTATGAGCGCAGCATGCTGGCGCGCTTGCTCTATCCGCTTGCCAATCCAGCTTTCCAGTATGAGTTCTGCAAAGGGTTCTACGCGCGCGTCGCGGACGGCAAGCTTAATGGTCGCGTAGGCCGCTTGCTGGTCGGCCCGCTGCTGCGTTCGCTACAAAAAGTGTATGGCCATTCTGAATATCTGGATTACCTCACCAGCTTCCGCTATCCGCTGTCTGGCGAATTCGCCATGCGTACCCATGTGCTGAACGGCATTAAAATTCCCGGCGACTGGGGGCTGGAAATCGGCGTGCTGTCGGAGATTTATCGCAACTACACCACGCGACAAACCTGTCAGGTGGAAATTGCCGATAACTACGATCATAAACATCAACCATTGGCAGAAGAAGATGGCACCGGCGGCCTGAAACGTATGAGCAATGATATTGTCCAGTCGTTACTGCGCAAGCTGGCGACCATGGGCGTGCCACTCACCAGTGACTCATTCCGCGTGCTCAAAGCCACTTATTATCGCAATGCGCTGGATATGATGGAGATCTACAACCACGAAGCGACAATGAATGGCCTGAAGTTTGATCAGCATATTGAGGAGGCGGCGGTCGAGATGTTCACCCAGGCGATACTTGATGCCGGGCAATCCTTTATTGAGCGGCCCAATGAGAAACCTTTCATTCCCAGCTGGAGCCGCGTGCAATCGGCGTTTCCGGATATCCTGCAGCGGATTTATCAGGCGGTGGAGGAAGATAACGAAGGCAAGGTTTAATCTTCTGCCACCACGCGGTTGCGGCCGCCGGTTTTCGCCAGATACAGGCGGCGATCGGCGGTGGCTTGCAGGCTCTCGGCATGATAATCGCCCTGCTCTTCGCTGCCGGTCACGCCAGCCGACAGGGTGACGCTAAACGTGGTGCTGGCATTCACGAGAATCGTTTTTGCCGCTAAACGCGCACGGATGCGTTCCGCAACTGCACTGGCATCCGCCAACGTAGTTTCCGGCAGTACAATACAAAACTCCTCTCCGCCGATACGGCCCGCCACATCATATTTACGCAGCGTATGGCTAATCACGCCCGCCACCCGAATCAATGCCTGATCGCCTGCCGCATGTCCCCAGGTATCGTTCACTTTCTTAAAGTGATCGACATCCAGCTGAATCACCGCGAGGGGCGTTTGCTGCTGCTGGCTGCGGGCTGAGATCGCCACAAACTGCTCAAAGAACGCATTGCGATTGAGCAACCGCGTCATACCGTCGTAATTGGCGCGCCAGGTGAGTTTGGCGGATAGATCGTCCATACGGCGCACCAGACGAATAATGACCTGATGCACGACCAGCAGTAGCAGTACAAACAGCAACCACATGCCGAGCAAGAACAGCGATACGCGGCCCAGTTCCTGTGACATCCCCTGCCTCAGGCTCTGAATATTCACGATATACGCGTCCACATTCTTTAATTTGCTCCAGCTGGCAAACTGGGTGCCGAGGCGCATCACGCCAGCGGGCTGCTCTCTGATTTGCGCTTCCAGCCGCGACTGTTGCTCCGGCATTAGCGGTTGATCGTTTGGCGCATGCAAGCGGGTGATTTCATTCAGTGAGCGGTCTACCATCAGCAACTTGCCTTGCAGCAAGCTATGGCGTGCTTCGGCCATCAACCCATGTATCCGCGCCTGGGTGAAATCCATCGACAGTACACCGTACCAGTAACCATGACTGACGATCGGCGTGCTCACTGTCATCATTAACCCTTCGTTAAATTCACCCTGATAGGCTTCACTCCAGCGCAATCGACCGCGCTGCGGATTATCCGGTGCCTGATCGCGAAAATAGGGGCGCTCCGTCATGGTGGTATAGCTTTCTATCAGCTCTTGCGGACTTTGCGGAGGCCTTGAACTGATAAAAAAACCGGCGCGCGAGATATACCAAAAGCGTGAGTGAAAATCCTGTCCCGGGTCGCTGAACTGCATGATAAAGCTGAATTCCATGGCGGCGCGCAATTCCGCATTGATGTGATCGCTGTTGCGCAGCAGCAGGGGATCGCGCATTAACCAACTGTCACTCACGCCATTCAACGGCATACTGCGCAGGCTAGCCAACTTTAACTGCCAGGTCGTTTGCTGGCGCAATTGTTGAAAGCGGGTAATGGCTTCGCGCGTTTGACTCGAATCCAGCGGATGCATCAACGCATAGTTGAGCATTCTCTCGTAATATGTCAATTCATCGATGCTTTCCTGAAATCGGCTGTCGAGGTTTTTCTGGATTTCAGCCAGTTGTGCGCGCTGACGCTCCTCATAGTTATTTTTTAGCTCAATCGCTTCATGCACGGTAAGGAATGCAGAGAACAAAAAGACCGCCAGAAAGCAGAGATGCACCGGCAAAAAAGGATTACCTGTGCGTGGCGTCAAAGGCGAAGTGGGCATGGGCAACAGTTATTCAATCAAGGGCGGATGCGAAAAGTGTAGTCAGCAGGAGAAAAGTCGTACAGGCAGGGATCAAAGGAAAATCAGAGAGGTAAAAACGCAACGGGACGGATTGACCGTCCCGCACACGCTTAGCTGGCCAGCTGGCGCGCTCCGGATAAGTGACTCAGTTCGTCACTACGGAACGCCTCGCGTCGCACGCTGTAGCCATCATACCAACGACACTCTACCATTCCGCTGGCATAGCCGGTCACCACCATCGTGGGTCCGCCCTCTTTGTGCTGAACTTCATCACTGATCGCAAAGGTCATACCGCGCCCTCCCTTTTTCCGTTGAATGAACGGATAAAGTTATAGCAGCTGCACCCCATTTATGCCTATAGGATAATGTTATTACTGTGACGAAATCGGAATAAGCAGTGTAAAATGTTGTTTATAAAAAAAGCCGATAAAAATTATTATCGGCTTTGAAACACTTTCCCGGGTGGGAAATCAGATTTTGCAACCTTCGCAGTCCGCTTCGTCGCTGATATCAGCCGGGACTTCATTGGCTTTTTCAGCCGCTTTCGCTTCAGCCTGTTCCAGCTGCGCATCGATATCAAATTCAAACATATCGTCGTTCATCATCGTTCTCCTGACCCGTGATTGATAAATTCCTGCGCTTTATACCGATTTACCGCGTACTTTCGCAACCAGATTTACCGCCAACAGCACGATCGACCCAATGATAAAGCCGAGTACCAGATTGGCACCGTTGCTCAGCAAGGCGGAGATAACGCCATGGAAGCCGCTGCTGTACTCCTCAATCGCGTGATGCAACGGCGCGATACCGTGCACAATAATGCCGCCACCGACCAGGAACATTGCCACCGTGCCCACCACCGTTAACACCTTCATCAACCAGGGGGCCAGCGCCAATAGCGCACCGCCAGTCGCCTGAGCCAGCGTGGAGGACTTTTCCCGCAGCCAGTATCCGAGGTCGTCGATTTTCACGATCATCGCCACGATGCCGTAAACACCAATCGTCACCAGAATCGCAATCCCCGCCAGAATCAGCACCTGATTCAACAGCGGCGCTTCAGAGACAATCCCTAAGGTGATTGCCACAATTTCCGCAGAAAGAATGAAATCTGTGCGTACAGCGCCTTTCACTTTATCTTTTTCGAACTGGCGCGGATCCTGCTGCGCCAGCTTATCCAGACGCTGTTGACGTGCCTCCGGGCTGCTTTCTGCCTTATCGTGATTCAGGCTGTGCAGCACCTTTTCCACGCCTTCATAGCAAAGGTAAGCGCCGCCCAACATCAACAGCGGTGTGATTAGCCAGGGCGCAAACGCCGAGATAATCAGCGCCAGCGGCACCAGAATTAATTTATTAAGAAATGAGCCTTTTGCGACGCTCCAGACCACGGGTAATTCACGGTTGGCTTTTACGCCGGTGACCTGCTGCGCATTGAGTGAGAGATCATCACCCAATACGCCAGCGGTCTTCTTTGCCGCGACTTTGCCCATCACTGAAATATCATCAAGCAGCGTCGCAATGTCATCCAGAAGCGTGAGTAAACTGGTTCCTGCCAAAATAGTTATCCTTATTCCGGTTCGTGATCCTGACAACAGGGGCATCGCTCAACCGCCGTCACTGACATATCAGCGATGCCCGCACAGTCCCATTCGACGCGAAGTGTTTGCCCGGCAAGATCGCCAGCGTGCACATATTTGCTGACCGGACTTTCCGTCATTCCGCTGATCTCCTCGGTGGCCACCAGTTGCTCGCCTAAATAAATGCGTGCCGTTGCATGGGTGTTCACCATCCGCTCATCACGGAGTTGATACAGGCGTTTGACCGTCAGTTTGATGCTGCTCATGGCTCGATTCCGCGTCCCAGAGAAAGAGAAGATCTAAACTGTTATGGCGGCTAAAAGCAACAATCGCACGCTATTCAACACGATAGTGATGCAAGCCCTGATGATCGATTTCGCCACTGTGCATGGCGGCCAGCAGCCACTCTTCCAGTCGTTCAATCAACGCCTCATCTTCCAGGCGCAATTTGCCGCGCAGCGCACATTCCCAGACAATCAGTACCTTCCAGCCGCTTTGTTGTAACTGCCCGATATAACGGCGGTCGCGTTCAACGTTGCTGTTAATTTTGCCGTTCCAGAACTCAGTGCGCGTGGCGGGCATCTTGAATAAATAGCAGTGATGACGATGCCAGAAGCAGCCATGGACAAAGATGATCGCCCGCTCGTGTGGCAAAACAAAGTCTGGCCGACCCGGCAATGCTTTATCTTGTACACGATAGTTGAAGCCACGATCTTTCAAAATCAACGCGATACGCTGCTCAATCGCCGTGTCCTGATTGCGAATGGCACGCATATTTTTGCTGCGAATAGCTTGCGAATGGACGTCGACCATGGCGTCTCCTTTTTATTGGGGCTTCTACAACTTTAGCGGTTTGGCGTGAAAGCGAAAGGCACGCGCAACAAGTGTGTGAAGACGCGAGGAGTGATAGCATAGCGGCTTCACTGTTAAGGAAAAACGCATGCTTGCTATCGATCCCGCCGCGACGGTTTCACCCTCCTCATTTTCTTCCCCTTCGGATGACGCCACATCGCTGTTAATGCAGGTCCTCGATATCTATGCCGCACGCGATGTGGTGCAAACCTTAACCGAGGCGGGCGGATGCGACTGGAGCGTGCCGCGTATGAATCGCATTCGCCAGGGCAAAAGCGCCGTTCCTGCCCTTTCCAGCGATGAAGTCAGCAGTCTGCAAGCGTTATTACCTTCGCGCCCTGCACATTACGCCGCGCCTAAATTTCAATTTGTCGATCTGTTTGCCGGTATCGGCGGGATTCGTCGTGGTTTCGAGCAAATTGGCGGTCAGTGCGTGTTCACCAGTGAATGGAATAAAGAAGCGGTCCGTACTTATAAAGCCAATCACTATAGCGATCCGCAACGGCATCAGTTCAATAGCGATATTCGTTTGGTGACGCAGCCCGCAGGACTCACTGACGAACAGGCGATTTATCAGCACATCGATCAAACCATCCCCGATCATCAGGTGCTGCTGGCGGGTTTTCCCTGCCAGCCATTTTCACTGGCCGGCGTCAGTAAAAAAAATGCGTTAGGTCGTGCGCACGGTTTTGAGTGTGAAGCGCAGGGCACGTTGTTTTTCGATGTTGCCCGCATTCTCGCTGCCAAAAAGCCGCCGTTCTTCGTGCTGGAAAACGTGAAAAACCTCAAGAGTCATGACAAAGGACGCACCTTCGCCATCATTATGGCGACGCTGGATGAACTTGGCTACGACGTTGCCGATGCGGCCGATAGCGCAACACCCGATGCGAAAGTGGTGGATGCGCGCCATTTCCTGCCGCAGCATCGCGAACGCATTGTGCTGGTGGGTATTCGTCGTGACACCGGATTGAGCGACGGTTTTTCACTGCGCGCGCTTTCTCAACTCTATCCGCAGCAGGTGCCCACGCTGCAAAGCTTGCTGGAGCCGACGCCAGATGCGAAATACATCCTGTCGCCGACACTGTGGAACTATCTCTATCAATACGCCAAAAAGCACAAAGCCAAAGGCAATGGCTTCGGCTTTGGTCTTAACGATCCCCGCAATCCCAACGTGTGTGTTCGCACCCTGTCCGCGCGCTATTATAAAGACGGCTCAGAAATTCTGATCGACCGCGGCTGGGATCAGGCGCAGGGGGAAGCGGATTTCCAGCTCGCCAGCAATATGGCTCTGCGTCCGCGTCGGTTAACACCGCGCGAATGCGCCCGACTGATGGGATTTGAGGCACCGGGACAAAGCCAGTTCCGTATTCCGGTTTCGGATACCCAGGCATATAAGCAGTTTGGTAATTCAGTGGTGGTCCCGGTTTTTGCTGCTGTGGCACAGTTACTTTCGCCGCTTATCGAACAACATCTTAGCCAAAACACTTAGCGCCACAGGTCCACAATTTCCTTTAGGGACGCGTATTATGCTGTTTTGCGCTGAAACGCGTCTATTGTCACCAAACTGTCACGCCCGCTCTCAATACTCCTTTTTATTTTTGGGGGCGTTAGATGTCACTCCTTTCTGTAATCTCGTTACCGCTGCGTTTACGTACACGTCTTACCTGGCGTTTGCCGCTTTGGCTCACCAGTCTTCGTAACCAGTTTTTGCTGTTTATCGTGCTGTTCTGTCTCCTGCAGTTCGCGGGCGTACTGCTGCTCAGCAATCACGTTAATCAGACGCAAACGTCACTCCAGCAAGCCAACCAACTGCGGGAAAGATTGGCCCTGCTGGATAAAGCACGTATCGAATTGCTCACCGCCAGTGATAACAGCCACCGTGCTGGTATCTATTTAATGCAGGATCAGCAAAGTGGCTCAGTCGATAGCTGGAAAAGTCTGGCGGCCGCTTCTGATGATTCGTTAAAAAAAGCGCAGGCACTGTTCACCGCCTACCATGCTAAAGCAGACAGTCCGCTGGCTCAGGGCTTTGCGATGTTAGCGGAAGGTTTGCAAGAGCAGTTGAAAGGGTTAGCGGCCAATGACATCAATGCCTTCTTTATGGTGCCGATGCAGGCATTCCAGCAGCAGTTTAACGATGCCTGGTTCAGCGAGATTGAACAAGCCAACCATCAGTTGAGCAGCGTCAATCAAAATACCCTCAGTACGCTAAAGCAGAGTCGCAACATGTCGCTGATCGTCAGTGCCATTTTGATGGCGCTGCTGGTGCTGGCCTCCAGTCTGTTGATGCGCGGCGTGCTGTTGCCGCTGCGTCGTGCCAACCGGCAGCTGGAGCAGATTGCCACCGGTGATTTAGTCCCGAGTCATGATACGCCACGCCGCCAGTGCTTAGAGACGCGCCAGCTGTTTCAGTCGATCGAATCAATGCGTTTCGGTCTGCAGCAGATTGTCAGCGACATTAATACCGTTGCTGTGAGCGTGGCGGCGGGTGCAGAAGATATGCAGCAGCATAATGAACAGGTGATGCAGCAACACCAGGCGCAGAATGCCAGCTTCCACCATCTGTCACAGCGTTTACATCGCGTGTCTGAAGAAGTCGAAATTGGTGCGCAGTTCTCGCAGCAGGCCACGCAGGAGGCACAGTCAGCCGATGCCCTGATGCGCAACTGCGCCACGGAAGTCGACAATATGGAACTCAAAATGCAGCAGATCGTTACAGCTTCGGGTGATATCGCCGGAATTGTCGGCATGCTGGATAGCCTGTCGATGCAAACCCGTTTGCTGTCGTTGAATGCCGCGATTGAATCCGCCCACGCCGGATCGTACGGTCGCAGTTTCTCCGTTGTCGCCAAAGAGATGGGGCTGCTCTCGCAAAAGAGTGGTGAATCAACGCGTCAGATTGATGGTTTAATTCAGCACACTCAGCAGCATGTGAATGATGGTTTTGACAAAGTGAAAGCGCTGGAAGTGTTGTTTACACAAATCAGCAGTGCGGTTTCGGGGGTCGTAACGCAGCTCGATGAGTTGCAGCAAAATAGCACTGCGCAAAGTCACCGCGTCAGTAAAATTGCGCACGAAGTGGTGGAGATGAGTAATCAGCTACAGCAAAACGAAGCGCTCAACGCCCATCAGGTCAATTCGGCTACGCAACTGCGTGAACTCTCTGATCGCCTCGCCCAGCGGGCACAGCAATTCCGCGTCGATGCCGCTTGAGTACAAAGATAAAAAAACCCGTCAATGACGGGTTTTATATCGCTTATTTTTTCTTTTTGCCTTTCTTCAGCAGTGCACGTACCTGCTTCAGTTCAGACGCGGAGAGCTGTTCAGCCACCGCTTCTTCGGTATTCAGACTATCAACCGCCGGTTGCTCAACAGCATGTAAACTGGCCTGCAGGCGGTTAACGATCTCCTGACTCATGGAGATTTGGTTATCGGCGGCTAACTGTTTGATGTGCTCTTTCAGCGTCGGGTCAATTTTAATGGTTAAGTTAACGGTCTCGGTCATCTTCATACTCCCTTTTGATTTACAACAACGTAGCGGAAGAAGATGAAAGTTAACAGACTGTCATAAAAATTTAATATTAAGAGTGTATAGGGCTGAAATCCCTTAATACCGACTCATCAATGCTGGTGAGATTGCCCTGCAATTCCGCGCATAGCTTAGCCATATAGTGCACCAGGAAATCCGCGTTATGCTCCGCTAGCAGGCGTCCCGCTTCGGTTTGCATGGTTTCGGGTAAGCGTAAAAGTTTCTTCTGGAAGTGATCCAGCGTCCATTTCACATCGTCTAATTCACGCTCTTTTCCTAATGGATCCTCGCTGTCAAACAGCGGACGGCCCAACGCCCCGGCCGTATAGAAAACGCGTGCGAGGCCAATAGCACCCAGAGACTCGAGGCGATCGGCATCCTGAACAATTTTTGCTTCCAATGTCAGTGGCGTGATGCGTGCGCTGAAACTGTGCGCCTGGACGGCATGTGCGACGCCCTCGAGCAATTCCAGGGGGAAATCGGGAAAGTCCTGCTGCAAAATTCGGCGTGTCTCTTCAGCGGCATAGGTGGAAGCCAGATGGCGCTCTGGATGGTTTTTGGGAAGGTTAACCACATCATGGAAGTAACAGGCGGTGAGGACCACCATAGGATCGGCTGCACTGTGCTGCATGATGCGCGTGGCGCTCATCCAGACACGACGCAGGTGCGCGATATCATGGGCTTTATCATCGTGCAGCCAGTTTTGCTGCAGCCAGTTCTCGTAGCGTTGTTGCCAGCGGGTGAGTGACATCGTGCTTCTCCTTATTGCTGTTATAAAAGCACCGCCAATTCAGGGTGCTGCTCCTGGGGACATCATAGCGGTCTGGTCGTGACACTTTTTTTACATCCTTCCTGGATGTGCAAAGCGTAAAAATGCGATCCCGATCTTGTTATAGCGCTGTTAATGTCGCTTTCCCAGCGGAGATCACGTTTTAGGCATTTCCTTAGCGTCATTTCAGTTAAATAAATCTGTTAAACATGCGTAATCTATTTCTACCATCAACAATATTCACGCTTTTGAATTATTCCAGTTAATGATGCTAACTATCACAAGGTAAAAGCGATAAACACTCACGGGAAAATCTGAAAAGATTCCCATGCAGGCCGTTATAACGTACTGTATAGGGGATATTTCTGGTTCTTTATCGCCTGAGAAGGCATTTCCAGCATGTATTTTGCTTAAGCGCCATTTTTAAAACCGGAATATGCAGGAATAGCCTGATACTGAGGCGACAAATTATTAAGCAAATTGATTCAAACCCATTATGCTAACTCTCACATCTGCTGATGCGGGTGATTCGTCGAAGTTTTCCGGGTGAGTAACACTACATGAGGTACGTAATGAAAGAACGGCCGATTCTTTTTTCCGAACAGCGGGTCCGCGCCCTGCTGGTTGGCCAGCAGACGCAAACCCGGCGCATTATGAAAACCCAGGCTTTTGGCCCAGGCCAGGATCATCACGAAGGCGTGCATGCATTTGACGTTAGCGCCAACCATCTGCATGGCTATAAATTGATGTCGATGGCAGATGTCAGCTCTCACTGCCCGTTTGGCCAGGCGGGTGACCGATTGTGGGTGCGTGAAACCTGGCGCGGCCCCATCGTGCCAGAAGAACAACTCGCCGAATATGAACGCGATCCACTGCCGTTCCGTAGCCCGGCTTTCTGTCAGTATCGTTCCGACAGCAATGAACTGGGTCAGTTGGATGAAGATGTGGAGCACGCCGAGCAGTTTGGTTGGCAAACGGCGATTCATATGCCGCGCTGGGCCAGCCGTATTGATTTGGCGATTACCTCGGTACGTGCTGAAAAGATTCAGGACATCAGTGAAGATGACATCATGGCTGAGGGCGTACAAACGGATACGCACTTCCTGAATAACTTCTTTACGATGAACATGAACGCAGAATCGCCGAAAGAAGCCTATCGTAAAGCGTGGCAAAAGCAGTATGGCGCCACCAGTTGGGAAGTGAACCCGTGGGTATGGGTGATCGAGTTTCAACGCGTTGATCGCGAGAGTTAACTGTCTTCAGCCCTCCCCCGCCTGGGTGAGGGCAATTTTCCTGCTTTGCCATCTTAATCACAGAAAAAACCTGCAGTAACTGATTGAATACACTGCTTTGATTCCGCGCTGGCATTTTTCTTTTTGTCGCGCCAGGATAACCCTTTCCGCCCTGCAGAGTGAGTCGCGCGATGTTCAAATGGCCATGGAATGCGCAGGTAGATACCACTGTCACGGCGCTTCCCTGGCAACAGGCGCTGGCGCAACCGATCTTTTCACTGCTCACGACTGAAGAGCAAAGCGCCCTGACCACGCTTGCCCAACGCTTTCTGCAACAAAAAAAAATCTCGCTGTTGAATGGGCTGCAACTCGATGAACGGCAGCTGGCACGTCTTGCCTTGCTGTTTTGCCTGCCCGTGTTGAAGCTCGGTCTGGAGTGGCTGGATGGCTTTCATGAAGTGTTAATTTATCCCGAACCGTTCAATGTCGATGACCGTTGGGAAGACAGCAGCGGCTTAGTCCATCAGGCTCCAGCGGTGCATGCCGGTCAAAGCTGGACGCAAGGCCCGGTGGTATTAAACGCGTTGGATATTCAGGACTCTTTCGATCTTTCCGGCTACAACCTCGTCATCCATGAAATTGCGCATAAACTCGATGCACGCGGCAGCGGCTATACCAGCGGTATTCCCGTGATTGCCTTACGAGATGTCGCCCAATGGGAGAAGGACTTGCTACAAGCGATGGAAGAGATAGAGGCGGAAGTGGAATTGGTGGGTGAACAGGCGGCAACCATCGATCCCTACGCCGCCAGCGATCCCGCCGAGTGCTTTGCCGTGCTGTCGGAGTACTTTTTCAGCGCCCCAGATTTACTGGCGGATCGCTTCCCTGCGATGTATCGCCACTTACAGCAGTTTTATCGCCAGGACCCGATGGCGCGTCTTGCAGCAGGTTCTGCTTAAATCGCGATCGCTTTGTACTATTGCTAGCCAGTTGAATACAAATGTATTTTTAGCTGTTGACACATTAATGAGGTGCCATTAATATGCGCCTCGTTCACACGATTCCTCTGTAGTTCAGTCGGTAGAACGGCGGACTGTTAATCCGTATGTCACTGGTTCGAGTCCAGTCAGAGGAGCCATATTTAGAGAAACCCGCTCAGGGAAACCTGAGCGGGTTTTTTGCTTTTCATCACGTTGCGTTCCCTCGTCTCTAAAAAACTGGCATCGACATCCTGTGGCAGATTCAGATCGCAAAAGGGTCATTTTTGAACCTTTCATACCCTTTTATGTATTTTTGACGCCCACCTTCCCAATGAAAACACGCCAAAGGTTCAAAAATGAACCTTTGAGCCATCAGGTTGTGTACGTGCACTCCGCAAACTGCCCTCATTCGCTACACTTCCGTCCAACCCCGCAGCAGGTTGTGATACATGTTCAGCAGAGACAGCAGCTCCTCGCTATCGCCATGACGTGCTTTGAGGCTTTGGATATTGCGATCCAGTTCGAACAGCATGGCGCGTTGTTTATCATCACGCACCATCGACTGAATCCAAAGAAACGATGCCACGCGCGCGCCGCGCGTTACCGGTGTGACACAGTGCAGGCTACTCGAAGGATAAAGCACCAGATGGCCGGCAGGTAATTTCACCTTGTGCTGACCATAAGTGTCTTCAATCACTAATTCGCCGCCGTCATAACTGTCAGGTTCACTGAGAAACAGCGTGGCCGAGAGATCGGTTCGCATCCACCCGGCAGCGCCGTTATGCCGCACCGCGCCATCAACGTGAAAACCGTAGGTTTCACCCTGTTCGTAACGGTTAAACAGCGGTGTAGAAATAGAACGCGGTAGCGCAGCAGAAAAGAACAGCGGGTTGTTGTTCAAAGCCTGCATCACTGCTGTTTGCAACCGATCATAAAGCGGCGTACGCGTATCAATCTGCTGATTATTTTTTACCGTTGCGCCCTGGCTGCCCACCGTGGCGCGTCCGTCAATCCAATCGGCCTGTTGCAGCAGCGAACTGAAATTTGCCACCTCTTCAGGCGTCAGCACTGCAGGAATGTGATACATCATCGCGGTGTTCTCTCATAAATAGGGGCGCGAACGCCCCACGTTGAATCTTAGAAATGGACGTTTGCCGTCAACAGGAAGGTACGCGGTTCACCCGGATGGTAGCGGTAACCACTCTTATTGATGGAAGCAACATAGTTGGTATCGAAAATATTGTAAGCGTTCAGCTGCAGATCGAGGTTGTTATTAACCTTATAGCCCAGTTTCGCATCTGCCACCCAATAGCCTTCAGTATGGTCTGGCGTGCCTACCGCGCCATCGCTGCCGCGACGCAGACTGCCCACGTAACGCGCCCCCGCACCAACAGAAATCGCATCAGTGGCCTGATATTGCGTCCATAAGGTGAAGGCGTGTTTCGGTGTATAAGCAATAGCAGATGAACCATCCTGAGCGACGGCTGCGCCCTCTTTCACCGAAGCGTGCTGCTGGGTGTAACCGGCAATCACTTCCCAGTCTGGGGTGATGTTGCCGGTAGCTGAAAGCTCATAGCCCTCAACGCGTTTTTTACCGGTTTGCGAATAAGTGCCGTCGTCGTTGGCGTCCACTTCATTCTCGATATCGGTACGGAACAGTGCAGCATTCAACAGCAAGCGTTTATCCAGCACCTGCCACTTGGTTCCCACTTCGCTTGATTTGGCTTTTTGCGGTTTGAAATCAGTGCGGTTAGCACTATTGCCGGCGCCACCTGCCGCCAGCGCAAAGCTGCTGCCGCCTGGAGGCTGCTGAGAAATAGCATAGTTGACGTAAACATTGCCCTGCTCGGTCAAACGATAGAGCGCACCCGCTTTCCAGTTCACCAGATTGCCAGACTTGGCCGTATCAACGGTGGTGAGCGGCGTGCCACGTGCGATGCCCGTTGGACACGCCAGCGCACCGCGCCCGCTGCCGCCACACGCCGTAGCACTGTCATAATCAGTGTGATAGCTATCAAGACGAATGCCGCCGTTCAGCTCGAAGTTTTTGGTCACAGCCAGCGTATCGAAGGCATAGATTCCGGTGGTATCGGTCTGACCGTTGGCATTGGCGCCGTTGCGATCCAGCCCACCCACGGAAATGCTGCTAATCGGATGATAGATATTCACCGCAGGTGCAGTGATGGCATTGACGCCGTAGTTGGTCTGGTTTTCACGTGTGAATTCCACGCCAGCACTGACATCGTGACCCACTGAACCGGTATAGAATTTCGAGGTGATATTGGTCTGGTTGGTGAGAATGCGGTTACTGACATCCTTCAGGTTTGCGTTGCGCGTCCAGGTCCAGGTGTCTACATCATTCGGATTTGGCGTGGTGATAGTGCTGCCCATCACCGCAGTCAGCAGATACTCCTGCTTCACTCGCGACCAGCGCGTGGTGTTGCGAATCGTGGTGCTGTCGTTGAGATCGTGCTCGAAGCGAATGGTGCCGCTATCGGTGGTGGATTTGTCGAAATCGGAATCGGTGCCGTAATAATTACTGGTCGCCACTTTACCCGAATGGTTAAGTGCAGAGGTAGCTGCAGTCGGTGACGAGTATCCCGGCAGACCAATGGTCGGGATGCCGCCATCTGGCGTGTTGTTCTGATGCACATGCAGATAGTTCAGATACAAACGCGTTGACGTATCCAGGCCGAAAGCCAGTGAAGGCGCGACGCCATAGCGCTCATTTTGCACATTATCGCGCGCCGCATCGTGGGTTTTCTCGCCCATAAGATTGAGGCGGAACGCGCTGTTATCGTTAATGGCCTGGTTATAGTCCAGCGTACCGCGGCGCATCCACGCGCTGCCCACACTTACCGATCCATCCAGGCCTGTATCCAGGCGCGGCTGCTTACTGATCATGTTGATCGAACCTGACGGCGCACTGCGACCGTAATCGGTGCCCGATGGTCCTTTAATCACTTCAATCTGCTGAGTATTAAAGGTATCGCGTGTCACGCTACCAATATCACGAATGCCGTCCACGTAAATGCTGTTTGAGGTATCCATGCCACGCATATACACGGCATCACCGGTCGAAGAACTGCCATTTTCCCCGGCGTAGAACGCCCCCACCCCCGGCACATTTTTCAGCGCATCGGTCAGGTTATTGACGCCTTGATCTTTGATCACCTGATCCGGAATGACCGTCATGGTGCGGGTGGTATCCACCAGCGGACGGGTAAATTTGGGGTCGGCAGAAGTATTAGGCGCATACAGAGAAGGCGTTTGTGCCGTCACCACTAAAGTGTCGTCAGATTTTTTGTTGGCATTATCTGCGGCCAGAGCAGCAGCAGGAGAAATACCAATACATAGCCCGGTGAACAGGGTCAGTGAATTGAAACTGCCAAACGGCAAATTGCGATTGTTATCCATTTTAAAAAGTAACTTTCTTATCATTATTGATGGGCTTATTGCATCCAGCAAACCAAAGCACTCAAGGTGCCATGATCTCCACTGCCTCGAGATGCAACACCTAAACGATAACGCCAATGGTTATCATTTACCTTTTTATTCTTGCATGAGCGCAGCGGCTTGGGAATACATTTCTTTACGGTAGCCTTACATAATTAATACAATCAGAACCAGCAGGAACGTTGTGTCAGGGTTTGCTCAGGAAGTGGTCAGGAAAGGACAAAATTCAGGCACAAAAAACCCGCTGGACATGGCAGCGGGTTTTTAAGCAGAGCGCACAGTTCATTCCAGTAACTGTAGCGCATGGTGTGATGGAGTTGCTCATCGCTCATAGTAGCGATACACCGACGGATGGAATTCAATGCCATAAAGCTGGCTAACCGGAATCAGCAAATCAATATGATTGCTGAGGTCGAACTCACGCTCTTCAGCGGGTTGTGATGTGGCGTTGATCAGGCGATGGAACCACAGTGACAGTATCGTTTTCATCGTCAGGTTCTCCAGTAATAGTTGACCCTGACAGTAAAGCGTAACTAGCTTTATAACCAAAACGATTAGATATGCGATGGAATCCCAATTAATGCATATATTGAAGGCCGCCGTCTGCTACGACGGCCAACTCCGTTATGCCCGGCTCTTCGCCAGCATACGACGGTAATTATTGAGCCATTTGCCGCTGGTCAAACGGAACCAGAAGAACACACCGCGCACTGTCCAGTCGAGGAACATGCCCAGCCACACCCCGACCACGCCCATACCGAGCATGATCCCCAGCACGTAGCCAGCAACCACGCGCGCACCCCACATGCTGAACATCGACACATACATGGTGTATCGCGCATCGCGCGCGCCTTTCAAACCAGCAGGCAGCACCCAGGATGCGGTCCAGATTGGCATAAAGGCCGCATTGAGCCAGATGAGATGTTTGGTGACTTCAATAACTTCAGGATCGCGGGTGTAGAATTTAGCCAGCGTGCCCGCCAGTGGTACGGTGATCAAGGCCAGTGTGCACAGCCCAATCATCGCCAGCCAGAACACATGTTTAATCTGCCTTTCCGCCTGCATCACCTGATTTTTACCCAGCCGCTTACCGGTAATGATGGTGGAAGCCGAACCGAGGGCGTTGCCCGGAAGGTTAATTAACGTGGCAATGGAGAAGGCGATAAAGTTACCGGCGATTTCATTGGTGCCCATGCCTGCCACAAAGATCTGCGTCAGCAATTTACCGCCGTTAAACAGCACTGACTCAATACTGGCCGGCACCCCGATCCCCAGCACTTCCATCAGGATGTTGCGATCCCAGCGACGGAAATAGCTGGCGATGCTGATTCTTAACGCCGGCGTAATGCCACGATACAGCACATAAATGGCCGCCGCCGCGCCGATATAGCGTGAGATGGTTAATCCTAACCCGGCCCCAACGAAGCCCATCCCTTCCCACCCCATCGCACCATAAATCAGTACGCTACTGATCACGATGTTAAGGATGTTCATGCCGCCATTAATCAGCATCGGAATTTTAGTGTTTCCCGCTCCGCGTAGCGAGCCGCTACCGATCAGGGCGATCGCCGCGGCTGGATAGCTCCACGCCGACGTTTGCAGGTAGCTCAGCGCCAGTTCCTTCACCTTGGGTTCCGCGCTGCCCGCGATAACATCGATAATCAGATGTCCCCAGATCTCAATCACGATCACCAGCACGAATGCCAGCACCGTCATCAAGCCCAGCGACTGCCGCGTAGCTGCGCGCGCGCGTTTGCCGTTGCGCTTGGCGAGGCTAAAGGCCACCACCACCGTGGTGCCGAGATCAATCGCCGCAAAGAAGGAGATAATCACCATGTTGAAGCTGTCGGCCAGACCGACGCCCGCCATCGCCTCTTTCCCCAGCCAGCTCACGAGGAAAGTACTCAGGACGCCCATCAGCATCACACAGAGGTTTTCAATAAAGATGGGCACGGCTAATGGGGTAATTTCACGCCACAACAGCGTGCGATAAGAGCGACGTTTCGGATACCACGCCGTATTTCTGACCGCCCGCATCACTGCTACGCCAGGATTTTGCAAGGGAGTACCAAATCACTTTGGAGAGGAAGGAAGAGTAATAATGATGATAGGCCACTGAGAAATATGCAAAGTGTTTCCCATCACCATTTAATCATTATTACAAACTTTTTGTCGCCACCACCGCAGGATCCGCTGCACCACCGAGATAAGCGTTGCGCACCTCATCGTTATTTAGGAGTTCTTCCCCACTGCCGCTCAGTTTGATCTCGCCGTTGACCATCACATAACCGCGATCGGCCAACCTTAACGCATGCCTTGCATTCTGCTCCACCAGAAACAGCGTCATGCCTTGCTGAGTAAGTTCGCGCAGGATATTGAAAATCTGCTTCACCACAATCGGCGCCAGACCCAGACTCGGTTCGTCCAGCAGCAGCAGTTTTGGGCGACTCATCAGCGCCCGCGCAATCGCCAGCATCTGCTGCTCTCCACCCGAGAGCGTCATGGCACGCTGTTTACGCCGCTCCAGCAGGCGCGGAAACAGTTGGTACATGCGATCTTTATCCTCTTTCACAAAGCGGTCACCCACGGCAATCGTGCCCATCAGCAGGTTCTCCTCCACTGTCATATCGGGAAAAATGCGGCGGCCTTCGGGCGCTTGTGCAATGCCGCTGGCGGCGATGAAATGGGTGCTGCGATGGCTGATCGACTCGCCACGTAAGCGAATGTCACCACTGGCAATGCGCGGCTGGCCAAAAATCGACATTAGCAGCGTAGATTTTCCCGCGCCGTTAGCACCAATCAGTGCCACCGTTTCCCCCTGGTTCACCGTCAGGGAAACCTGCCTGAGCGCCTGAACCGGACCATAAAACACGTCCACCTGTTCAAAACTCAACATCGGTTCAGTCATGGTCGCTCTCCTCATCTGCGCCGAGATAAGCGGCGATAACGTTGGGATCGTGGCGAATTTGCTGAGGCGTCCCCTGTGCAATGACATCGCCATGATCCAGTACCACAATGTGATCGGAGATGCGCATGACCATCGACATGTCGTGCTCAATCAACAACACGCTGATACGGTGATCAGCGCGTAAGCGATGCAATATCTGACTCAGCGCATCGGTTTCGACCGGGTTTAATCCCGCGGCCGGCTCATCCAGACAAATCAGTTCCGGTCGCGTGCACATGGCACGCGCAATCTCCAGTCGGCGCTGCTGACCATACGAGAGCGTGCCAGCCAGTCGATTGGCGCTGGAGACCAAATCCACATTTTCCAGCCAGTAAAAAGCGCGGTCTAACGCGCGATTTTCCGCTTCGCGATAACCACGGGTATTCAATACGCCGGCCAGCAGATGACGATTCACCTGCATATGCTGCGCCACCAGCAGGTTCTCCACCACCGACATCTCGCGGAACAAGCGGATATTCTGGAAAGTACGCGCCAGGCCGGCCCGGTTAACCAGATGTGCGCCGCCAAACATTTTGTACCACACGCGCGAACCCAGCCGCGCCGGATGAAGCCAGTCCTGCGGATGAATTTTTTGCCCCAGCACCTGGATTACATCGGTACTGCGCTGCTGGGCATTGAGTATGATGCGCCCGCCGGTGGCGCGATAAAACCCGGTCAGGCAGTTGAACACCGTGGTTTTTCCCGCCCCGTTAGGGCCGATTAATGAGGTAACCGAACCGCGCGCCACAGAAAGGCTGACATCGTTCAGGGCTTTGATGCCGCCGAAGCGCATCATTAAATGATCAACTTGTAGAATGGCATCACTCATGGCGTACTCCTTTCCGCAGCGGAACACCCACACGTGCAGTACGAACCAATCCGCGTGGTCGCCAAATCATCATTAACACCATCAGCATGCCAAACAGCAGCACACGATATTCGGCAAAACTACGCAGCAGTTCAGGCGCGACTGTCAGTACAAAAGCGGCAAGCACCACGCCCAGTGTCGAGCCCATCCCCCCCAGAACCACAATCGCCAGGATTAACGCTGATTCGAAGAAAGTAAAGGAAGTTGGATTCACGAACCCCTGATAGCTGGCGAAAAACACCCCGGCAATCCCGGCCGTCGAGGCACCTAACATAAAGGCGGAGAGTTTGACCAGTACATGATTAAGCCCCATGGCGCGGCAGGCAATTTCATCTTCCCGCAATGCCTCCCAGGCGCGGCCAATGGGCATGCGCGTTAACCGATGCTTGATCAACAGCACCAGCAGCACCACGAGTACCAGCACCACATAGATGAAGATGAATTTCATATTCGGGTTGTAATCGAGATGCAAAAACTCGTGATAAGGCACGCCCCCGTCCCGCGCCCGGCGAGCAAATTCGAGGCCGAAAAATGTCGGGGAAGGCACCGATACGCCATTGGGTCCACCGGTAAACGACAACCAGTTGGTTAAGACCAGACGGATGATTTCACCAAAGCCGAGGGTCACAATCGCCAGATAGTCACCATGCATGCGCAACACCGGAAACCCCAGCAGCGCTCCGGCAAAGGCCGCCATTAATGCCGCGATCGGCAACATACTCCAGAATCCCAGGCCGAGGTACTCGTAGCCCAGTGCCAGGCCATAAGCGCCGATGGCATAAAATGCGACATAACCCAAATCAAGTAATCCGGCCAACCCCACCACAATATTGAGCCCCAGCCCCAGCAGCACATAAATCAGCCCCAGAATGGCCACGGTTAACAGGTATTTACTCGATAGAAATGGAAAGGCAAATGCAGCAATCAATAACAGCGGCAATATCCAGCGCATCCGCGAGCGATAACCCGGTTCGCGGACATATACGCCATCATCATTGGCTTCAAACTTGCGTGTAAAGCGTTGTCCATAGGACGTACGGGTGAACAGGCTGAGCATTAAGCGCCCTGCCATCACTAATCCCACTAACAGCGCCACACGTTGCGGCGACAGTGTGAAGCTGTAACCCTCCAGCACCACGCCCACGATCGGGCCAAACACCACCAGCGCAATCACTCCCGCCAGCAGTGTGTCGAGCAATGCTTCACGCACGCCCGCTTTTTGCGTCATTGCATTCATCGTGGCTTCCTCACACTTTTGCGACCAGCGGACGACCCAGCAGTCCCTGCGGACGGAAGATTAAAATCATTACCAGCAGCGAAAACGAGAACACATCTTTGTAGTCAGAGTTAACCAGCCCCGCAAACTGCGCTTCCGCTACCCCAAGCAACAGTCCACCGAGCATGGCACCGGGTAGAGAACCGATACCGCCCAGTACTGCCGCCGTAAAGGCTTTGATACCAATGATGAATCCCGCATAAAAATCAAACGTGCCGTAGTTCATGGTCACCAGCACGCCCGCCAGTCCGGCCATGGCTGCGCCGATGACAAACACCAGCGAAATCACGCGATCAGTGTTAATGCCGAGAATGGATGCCATGCGCCGATCCTGCTGAACGGCCCGGCAGATGCGGCCAAGTTTGGTGTACTGAATGATCCAGGTGAGCAGCGCCATGCCACAGAAAGCGGCAATCAGAATAAAGACTTTGGTCCAGGTGATTTGCACGATGCCACCATCCACTTCCATGCGCAGCACCCCCGTCAGCAGCGTCGGAATGCCCTGCTGGTTGGGACCCTGGCTGAGTTGCACGTAGTTTTGCAGAATCAGTGACATACCGATGGCGGAAATTAGCGGTGCAAGGCGCGTGGAGTTACGCAGGGGTCGATAAGCAATACGCTCGATGGCCCAGCCATAAGCCGCAGTGACAATAATGGTGAACAGCAAGGTGCCGAAAATCAGTAATGGAAAGGAGTGAATACCAAAGAAACTCAGTAACGCTAAGCCTATCGCGCATAAATAGGCGGAGATCATATACACCTCGCCGTGCGCGAAGTTGATCATGCCGATAATGCCGTAAACCATGGTGTAACCGATGGCGATCAACCCATACACCGCGCCCAGCGTCAGGCCGTTAATCAGCTGCTGTAAGAAAAAGGCGTCCATAAATCCATCCCGCGCGTAAAGGGAGCGCACACCTCGCGCCCAATGGCGAAAGGCCCCGCGATGCGGGGCCGCGTATCGAATTACAGTTGGTGATATTTACCTTTGTCATCCCACTGATAAACCACATAATCCGAGACTTTCAGATCGCCTTTGCCATCCCAGGCTTTTTTACCCATTACGGTATCGACGCTGTTGGCTTTTAACCAGTCACTGGCTTTGGCGTTGTCTTTACCCGCCGCTTTGTAAGCCGCCGCAATAGCCTGCACAGAGGCGTAAGCGTACAGGGTGTAACCTTCCGGTTCGAAGCCACTGGCGCGGAACTTCTCAATCACCGCTTTGCCATCCGGAATGGTGCGCGGGTCATTACCGAAGGTCATATAAACCCCTTTGGTGTATTGAGGGCCACCAGCCGCTGTCACCATCTCTTGCGTCACGATGCAGTCTCCGGAGAAGAAGGCGGCATTCACACCCTGCTCACGCATTTGACGCACCAGCGGACCGGCTTCAGGATGACAACCACCGAAATAGACCACGTCGGGTTTCGCCGCGCCAATCTTGGTGACCAGCGCATTGAAGTCTTTCTCACCGCGTGAAAGCCCTTCATACAGCACCTCTTTCACGCCACGTTTTTCCAGCGCAGCTTTGGTGGCATCGGCCAGTCCCTGACCGTAAGTGTCTTTGTCATGGATTACCGCCACCTTTTTCGCTTTCAGTTTGTCAATAATGAAGTCCGCCGCAATCGCGCCTTGCTGATCGTCACGGCCACACATGCGGAACATGGTTTTCATGCCGCGCTCGGTGATTTGCGGGTTGGTGGAGCCGGGGGTGATCGCCAACACGCCCGCTTCGTCATACACCTCTGACGCGGGCATGGTGGAGGAGGAACAGAAGTGACCCACCACCGCCATCACTTTGTCCTGATCGACGAGTCGGTTTGCTACTGATACTGCTTGTTTGGGTTCGCAGGCATCATCGCCCTGCACCAGCACAATTTTTTCGCCGTTAATACCGCCAGCGGCATTGATATCATCGGCAGCCTGACTAGCGCCCTTCCAGTATTGCGCCCCGTAGGTCGCATTTGGACCAGAGAACGGGCCTGCCACACCAATCTTGATATCCGCCTGAGCGTAAAATGCCATGCTCAGACAACCTGCAAGTACCACCTTCACTGGGTGTTTCATGAATTTCAAAGACATGCTTTCAATCCTCAACGGGTCAGGAACGGAGCCATACCACGGCCTGGGAGAAATCAATTTCTGAAACTTTTGCAGCACTGTATGCAGCCGATAGGGCCACGATTTAGGATCAAGCAAGAAACTCGCCAAAGAAGACGGTCGGTGGCAGCTTTTTGCAGTGGCATCGCGCCAGGGCAGACGAGGCGCGAGGTGACATCCCTGCTAATCATAAACATAGCCAGAGTTAAGCCGCATACCAGCACCGTGATGGTGCAGAATGCGGTCGATCACAGATTATTCATCGTGCCGGAGTGTTTATCCGCTATGCTCTGGTCAAATCGGTCCACGTTTCCTGAAGGAGAATCTATGAATACGCAACGGAACGGATTGAGTAGCCAGCAGGCACTGGATGAGCTGGAGCGCCTGTATGACAGTGCGGTGGAAGCACTGCGTAATGCGATTCGCGATTTCACGACAACCGGCACGCTGCCGGATGAAGATGCGCGACAGAAAGGTCTGTTTGTTTATCCGGAACTGCGCATCACCTGGCTGGGTGAAGGCCCACAGCAAAACCGCACTCGTGCATGGGGACGTTTTACCCACACCGGCAGTTACAGCACCACCATTACCCGCCCGGCACTGTTGCGTCACTACCTGAGTGAGCAATTACAGATGCTGGAGAAAGAGTACGACGTCCTGGTTGAAGTGGTGCCTTCACAGCAGGAGATTCCGTACCCGTACGTGATTGACGGCCTGACACTGGATCGCTCGATGAGCGCCAGCATTGCGCGCCATTTCCCTACCACCGAACTGTCGCAGATTGGCGATGAAACCGCAGATGGCCTGTTCCATGCGAATGCCATTTTCCCGCTGTCACACTTCGATGCACTGCGCACTGATTTCTCACTGGCGCGTTTACGCCACTACACCGGCACAGCCGTCGAGCATTTCCAGCCGTTTGTGCTGTTTACCAACTACACGCGCTATGTCGATGAGTTTGTGCGTTGGGCGATTGAGCAGGTGCAGGATCCTTCCACACCCTATGACAGCCTTGCCTGTGCTGGCGATGTGGTGATCACCGCTGACACCCAGGATCCCACGGCAATGATGTCTGATCTGGCCTGGAAGAAGCACCAGATGCCGGCCTGGCACCTGACATCACCGAATCGCCGTGGCATCACCCTTGTGAACATTGGTGTGGGTCCGTCCAATGCCAAAACCATCTGCGATCATCTGGCAGTGATTCGCCCACACGCCTGGCTGATGATTGGTCACTGCGGCGGCCTGCGTGAAAGCCAGACCATCGGTGATTACGTGCTGGCGCATGCATATTTGCGTGACGATCATGTACTGGATAGTGTGCTGCCGCCGGACATTCCTATTCCTAGCATTGCTGAAGTGCAGCGCGCGCTATATGACGCCACCAAAGCCGTGAGCGGCATGCCGGGAGAAGAGGTGAAACAGCGTCTGCGCACCGGTACGGTAGTGACCACAGATGACCGTAACTGGGAGTTGCGTTACTCCGCTTCTGCACTGCGCTTTAACCTGAGTCGCGCGGTGGCAGTTGATATGGAGAGTGCCACGATTGCCGCGCAAGGCTATCGCTTCCGTGTACCTTACGGCACCTTACTGTGCGTCTCGGATAAGCCACTGCACGGCGAGATTAAATTGCCGGGCCAGGCGAATCGTTTCTATGAGGGGGCTATTTCTGAGCACCTGCAGATTGGCATTTGCGCGGTAGAACTGCTGCGTGCTGAGGGCGATAAGTTGCATTCAAGGAAGTTGCGCACCTTTAATGAACCCCCTTTCAGGTAAAGGTTTAACTCCGGTCCCATTGGGGCCGGAGTTACATGGGATTTCAGTTCAAACTTTAACCAATAGGTCTTTCACAAACCAGGCCAGCACAGCCAGAATAGCGGGCACCATAATGGACCAGGTGAGTCGGTCATTCAACTTTTCAAATTTCACATTGAGCTTTTCAAACCTCTCATCGATCCTGACAAACTTCTTCTCAAATTTTTCATCCATGCGTTCAAACTTCACATCGATGCGTTGTTCCATTTTGTCCAGCTTATCGTCGATGCGCACTTCTAACTTTTCCAGTTTATCGTCAAAGTGAAGCGCCATTTTTCCCAATTTATCATCGAAATGCAGCGCCATTTTCCCCAGTTTATCGTCGAAACTCAGCGCCATTCCCCCCAGCTTATCGTCAAAGTGCAGCGCCATCTTTTCGAACTTACCATCGGTACGCTTCTCCGACTGTCCCATTTCTCCCAGCAGTTCGGTACGCAGCGTGCCGATATCGGCCTTGGTCGCGAAATTCTCGGATCGCGCGGTCAGGACGGCAACATCCTGTTGAATTTGATGCGTAGTTTTTTCCAGTAACCCGACTCGTTGAGTTAACTCTTCCATTTTTGAATCTCCGATATTCCTGACGACATAGATTAGTGGTGGAAGAAACGGGGCAGTACGCATGGCGTATTCCATTACAAACCTCCAGAGAGTCCCGGCTATCTCTTCACCTTGCAGCGTAGTGAAACAGATTCGAGCCGCTTAAACATTCCACGAACCCGCCATTCGCGGCAAAAAAGTTCAGGCAGGCATCAATACGTCGCGCAGGTTAAAACTGGCAGAGAAATAACAAAAGCAGTCACAGTGAGGGATTGCGATAGATGGCACATAAAATATTGGTGGGGATGAAACAGAAAACACGGAAGCCCGATCGGGCTTCCGGAAACCAAAACTTAAGCGCTCAGCCAGCCCAGTTTGATGACGAACAGAATCGAGAGAATCACAAGTGCAGCATTGATCTCTTTCGTACGGCCACTCAGCAGTTTTACCACGGTCCAGGTAATGAAACCGAAGGCGATACCGTTGGCGATGGAGTAAGTCAAAGGCATGGTCAGCGCGGTGACGGTCACTGGCGCAGCCGTGGTGATGTCTTTCCAGTCAATTTCGGCCAAACCAGAGGCCATCAACACCGCCACAAACAGTAATGCCGGTGCGGTGGCGTAAACCGGGACGCTACCCGCCAGCGGCGAGAAGAACAGGCTCAGCAGGAAAAGCACAGCGACGACAATCGCTGTCAAACCAGTACGACCACCAGCACTGACACCCGCAGCCGATTCAACATAGCTGGTGGTCGTTGAGGTACCCAACAGTGAACCAAACAGCGCAGCCGCACTGTCAGCGATTAACGCACGGCCCATTTTCGGCACATTGCCCTGCTCATCCGCCAGACCCGCACGCTTGGTCACGCCCAGCAGCGTACCGGTGTTATCGAACACATCCACAAACAGGAAGGCGAAGATAACGCTCACCAGACCCACGTTAAACGCACCGGCGATATCCAGTTGCATAAAGGTGGGTGCAATAGAAGGGGGTGCTGAGAACACGCCACCAAATGGCGTCAGACCAATGCCCATCGAGATAAAGGTCACGACCAGAATGCCGATCAACACTGCGCCGGTCACGCGACGCGCTTCCAATGCCACAATGATGAAGAAGCCTAACAGTGCCAGCAGCGGACCCGGTTTGGTCAGATCGCCCAGGCCAACGAGTGTTGCCGGGTTATCCACCACAATGCCCGCGCCTTCCAGCGCAATCAGTGCCAGGAACAAGCCGATACCGGCAGCGATACCCGCGCGCAGAGGCAGTGGAATACTGGCAATAATCCACTCACGAATTTTGAAAATTGACAGCGCAAAGAAGATCACCGCTGACAGGAACACCGCGCCGAGTGCGATCTGCCAGGTGTAGCCCATGTGCAGCACAACGGTATAAGTGAAGAAAGCATTGAGCCCCATGCCCGGTGCCAGCGCGATGGGATAGTTGGCGATCAGCCCCATCAGCACACAGCCAATTGCCGCCGCTAAGCAGGTCGCCACAAAGACCGCACCTTTATCCATGCCGGTCGCACCGAGAATGCTCGGGTTAACAAACAGAATGTAGGCCATGGCCAGGAAGGTAGTGATACCCGCAATGATTTCGGTGCGCACGGTGGTGTTGTGCGCTTTAAGTTTGAAGAGTTTTTCTAACATCATCATCTCTCATGAGCGGAGACGGCACGGGTGCACGTTCTCTCTTGCCAATGTGGTTAACAAACTAATTATTGTATTGATGAAAGCGACACACGCTGGACCCAAGGCAGACACACCTTCCGCTTTCCCCTGTCCACATAGCAATAGCTATGCCATCACCGTACGCAATCGTTTACGTTTCAAAATGCGGTTACGGTTAGGATAATTCTGAACCCGAACTGGGCGCGATTATGGTGCATTGCACCATGGCTGCGCAATCGTTTTCCCTACTACTGCCTTCCAGAGGAAAAAGATTGCGGCAACGCACGCTTTCGCACACTGCTCAGCGATGGCGCTCACGTTTCTGCAGCACAGGACAGCAGCTCAAAAACATCGGGTTACACTGCTTTTAACCCTTTCGCAACATAAGAGACAGCGCAATGAAGCCCGCGATTTTGGTCGTTGATGATGATCGTGCCGTGTGTGAATTGCTGCACGATGTTTTGAGTGAACATGTGTTTACCGTCTACAGCTGCCATCAGGGCAAAGATGCCCTTGCGCTGCTCAGCCTACATCCCGAGATCTCCCTGGTGATGCTGGACATGATGCTACCGGACACCAACGGCTTACTGGTGCTGCAACAGATGCAGCGGCAGCGGCCGGACCTGTTGGTCATCATGCTGACCGGGATGGGGTCGGAAGCAGATATGGTGGTGGGATTAGAGATGGGTGCGGATGATTACATCGCCAAACCCTTTAATTCTCGGGTGGTTGTCGCGCGCGCGCGTGCAGCACTGCGCCGCTGTGGACGTCTGACACAAGCTGATGCACAGCAGGATGAAGGATGGCAATTCAATGGCTGGCGGCTGGATGATGCGCGTTGTCAGTTGTTTAATCCTCAGCGCGAAAGTGTCGCCCTCACTCAAGGCGAATATACCCTGTTGCGCGCCCTGGTGGGTCACGCACGCAAAGTGCTGACGCGCGATCAACTGCTGGAACTGACTCACAATGAGAGTCTTGAGGTGTTCGACCGCACCATAGACGTGCTCATCATGCGACTGCGGCGGAAAATCGAAGCCAATCCACACCAACCCAGCCTTATCCGCACCATCCGTGGCCTCGGTTACGTATTTTCCGCTGATGTATTGCGTCCGGCTTCAGCCGCGCGTGAAACACAGATTGCCTGATTCATCCAGCGCTGCATCTCGGCCAATGGCCGCGTGCCGTCCAGCGCATTTGCTGCATGCAAATTGAAACAAGCGCAGGTATGTGCCAGCTTCAATGTCTCCAGCAGAGGCCAACCTTCATGACTGGCATATAACACCCCAGCACAAAACGCATCTCCCGCTCCAACGCTGCCCACAATCTCCTCTGGTTTCAGGCACCACGCCGGCTGCCACCCTCCTTCACCCCTGCTCTCTTGTCCCCAGGCACCTTCAGGGGCATGGATCACCACGCGTTGGCGCACGCCCTGTTCCAGTAGCCAGGCGGCGGCCTCGGCAAACGCGCTGGGTGCTGCCAGCCCCGAAGCGCTGCGCAGCGTCACGCCAGTGAGTGACTGCGCCTCCAGTTCATTAATCACCAGATAGTCGAGCCAGCGTAACGCCGGCACCACCAACGGGCGATACTCCCCGGTTCGCGACACCAAATCCAGCGAAGTGAGGTAACCCCGTTGCTGCATTTGTGCCAGCAGATGCGCGCTGCGCGTACCAAAAATCTCATCAGGCTGGTCGAGACTATCCAGCAACAACAAATAGCCGAGATGAAATATACGATGTGAAGTGACAACTTCAGCAAAATGGGGCAAATCCAGTTCGGCATTGGCGCCGCGGGCATGGAAAAACGTGCGTTGACCATCGGGCGTGGTCATCACTTGTGTCATCGCCGTGCTAACATTGCGCGTGCGTTGTACAAACTGACGATCAATCTGATGATCGTCCAGCAACTGCACGATGTAATCACCGTCACTGTCCCCGCCCACCATGCCGACACCGGCCAGCGGCAAATTGACCTGCATGCGCGCCAGGGTGAACAACACATTCAGTGCAGCGCCTCCGCTGCACTTCTCACTGTGGGTGATCTCCGCTAACCAGCCTTGTTCTGGCCAATGCGTGATACGTTGCACATGATCCACCAGCATACTGCCCGCACCGAGAATACCGTTGCGTTGCACCATGTCAGGCCCTCCCGGCGCTGCCAAACACCTGCATCTGCTGCGCCACCACATTGGCAATATCGTGTTCTACCGCCATCAGCAGTTCAGCAAACGAGTCGTAGCGCGCATCACGCTGAGTAATTTGCTTTTCTATCGCGCCTAGTGCGGCTTGTGACATGCCGGTATAGAAATTGATTTTATGAATGCCCAAACTGATGGCGTGGCGGAAATCGGCATCACTGATCCCTGAACCGCCATGCAGCACCAAAGGAATGCCTGTCGCCGAGCGAATTGCCGCCAGACGGTCAAAGTCGAGCTTCGGCTCACCTTTGTATTTGCCGTGCGCGTTGCCAATCGCTACGGCCAGACAATCGATCCCGGTTGACTGGACAAACTCCGCCGCCAAAGCAGGATCGGTGAATTTGTTGCTGTCGGCCTCACCAAACAGCGCCCCACCCTCATCGCCGCCCACCGCGCCCAATTCCGCTTCAACCGATACGCCAATGGCGTGGCACATCTTCACCACTTCACGGGTCTGGCGCACATTCTCCTCATAGCTGAGGGTGGAGCCATCAAACATCACCGAAGTAAATCCGAGGCGAATCGCCTGCATTACCGCCTCAAAATGCAAACCATGGTCAAGATTGAGCACCACCGGGATATCATGCAGCGCCGCTTCTGTGCGAATCGCCGCAATCAGATGCTCGAGGCTGACATACTTAAAATGCACTTCCGCGATGTTGATGATAAAAGGCGACCGTTGTTGCTCAGCCGCCTGGAACAGCGCACGCAAAAAATGGGTGTCCAGTACGTTAAATGCGCCGAGCGCGTATTGATGTTGCTGCGCGTGGGCCAGGCCTTGCGCCAGTGAAATCAGTGACATCGTGAACTCCTTTATGCCAGCCAGCGGTGATATTCGTTGCACAACAGCCAGCGCGGATCTTCATCCTCATCAATCGGATTAAAGCGCGCCAGCGGTGTGAGAAAGAGGTTGTCATGCTCGTCATCGTTGGGCATCGAGACTTCGCCAACCAGCACATCGCCATAGCCCTCTTCGCCCCAGAAACTGTGCCAGATACCAGGCAGCAAGGTGACGCTCTCGCCAGGAGAGAGACGCAGTTGCGATCCCGCCGCGTGAGTCTGGCGGATGCCATCCAACGTGACGTTAACCGGTGAGTCATCAAGCCGGTCGCCCGCGCGGTTATGCAAAGTCACGATCAGATTTCCGCCGCCGCGGTTGATGATGTCTTCCATCTTTTGTGGATGGTAGTGCATCGGCGTCACCTGCCCTTCCCGCACGTGCATGATTTTTTCAGCGTAAGGTTTTCCCCACGGCTGACCGCCGCGCGACCCGTTGCGCAGAGTAAACAGGGTTAAGCCAGTCTGAGAGAAATCATCAGCACCAAAACTGGTGACATCCCAGCCCAGATGCAGCGCCAGCAGCTCTTCGGCGCGGTGTTTATCTAGCGCACGCCACTGGCTGAGACCGTAATCTGCCCAGGGCGGCAGGTGCACATCCTGACGCATAAAGAATTCGCGGGTGAGTTGCAGAATGGCGTTCACTTCGGATCGATGCATAACTCCGCTCCCAATGTGGGCGGCCCAGAGACCGCCTCAAGAAATCAACGTTATTTCACCGTCCAGCCTTTGTAGCTGCTTACAGTATTGCGATCGATCATCGTGACCGGAATCAGCACCGGTTTGTCAGGTGCGGGTTTGCCCTGCAGGATGTCGTAGCCAATCTCCACCGCTTTGGCTGCCATCACCTGCGGGTCTTGCGCTGGGGTGGCGACAAACAGCGAGCCTTTACGTTTCAGGGCTTCTTCGCCGTCTGGCGAACCATCGACGCCGACAATAAAGAACTCACTGCGCTGGGCTTGCTTGGCAGCCAAATCGGCACCAATCGCCGTTGGGTCGTTAATCGCAAACACCGCATCGATCTTCGGATTGGCAGACAGCAGTCCGGTCATCACTTCCAGGCCACCATCGCGACTGCCCTTGGCGTTCTGGTTATAGGAGAGCAATTTGATATCGGGATGAGTTTTCAGCTCGTTCATACAGCCTTCAACCCGGTTTTGCACCGCTGACACCGGCGGTCCGTTGATGATCACCACGTTGCCTTTATCTTTCAGGCGATCAGAGATGTATTTACAGGCCATCGCACCTGCCTGGGTGTTATCGGAGGTAATGGTGGCATTGGCACCGTCAGCCGCCACGTCGACCGCCACCACCACGATGCCTGCATCACGCGCACGTTTCACCGCGGGAGCGATGCCTTTGGAATCGGCGGCATTGAGGATGATCATGTCCACTTTGGCGGCGATAAAGTTATCAATCTGCGCCACCTGCTGACCAAGATCGTAACCGCTGGAGACCAGCGTCACATTGACCTTATCCCCCGCCAGTTCACGCGCCTTCAGCTCAGCACCTTTGGTGATCTGCACGAAGAACGGGTTGGCGAGATCGCCGACGGTAACACCAATGGATTTGAGTTCTTTTGCCTGCACCAGTGGCGCACTCAATAACGTCGCCGCCAGCAGTCCGGTCAGAATCGGATTAAAACGCATAGTCGATGTTCTCCTGCTTTTTTGATTATGTTGGCGATCCAGCAGATCGCCGTTGTGTGACAGCCTGTTGCAAATACACCCTTAACCCACGTGATGACGTGTGCGGTACTTATCGATGAGTACGGCAATGATGATCACAGCGCCCTTAATGACCAACTGCCAGAAGTAAGAAACGCCCATCAGCGTCATGCCGTTGTTCAGCGTGGCGATTATCAGCGCACCAATTAGCGTGCCGGTAATGGTGCCGATGCCGCCGACAAAACTGGTGCCGCCCAGAATCACCGCGGCGATTGCATCTAACTCGTACCCCACACCCAGGTTGCCGTTGGCGCTGTAGAGGCGTGAGGCGCTCATCAATCCGCCTAATCCCGACAACATGCCGCTCATGGCATAGACAAACACCAGCACCATGCCGACCTTGATCCCGGTGAGGCGCGCCGCCTGCACGTTGCCGCCCACCGCGTAGATGTGAACCCCCAGGGTGGTACGGCGCAGAATGAACCAGCACAGCGCGATGACGGCAAAGGCAATAATGATCAGCCAGGGGATCGGCCCGAGATAACCGTTGCCTATCCACTCGAAATTGATGTCAGAGTTGATGACGGTAGTGCCATTCGCCAGCAAATACGCCGCTCCGCGCAAGGCGGTATAGGTGCCGAGCGTCACGATAAAGGGCGGCAAACCTGCCCCCGCCACCAACAGGCCGTTGAATAGCCCCATGATAAGACCCGCCCCAAGCGCCGCGGGAATGGTCAGTCCCGCAAAGGCCGGATCCAGCGACACCACCATCGCCACGACCGCCGTGGTGCCCAGCATCGAGCCCACTGACAGATCGATCCCGCCGGTGAGGATCACAAAGGTCATCCCCGCCGCCAGCACGATATTGATCGAAGCCTGACGGGTAATATTCAGCAGGTTAGCTTCGGTAAAGAAGTTCGGCGCAACAAAACCAAATACCGCCACAATCAGGATCAAAATCGGCAAAATCCCTACCGTTTGCAGCAGGTCGCTCATCAAGGCGCGTTTAAGCGTTGGACTTTTTACGCGAGCAGTTTCACTGGTCATTGTGGTCTCCTCAGGCCTGTACCGGCTGTGCGCCGGTGGCCAGTGTCATAATGTTTTCCTGGCTAATCTCTGCGCCGCTCAGCTCTCCGGCAATACTGCCCTCACGCATCACATACACGCGGTCACTCATCCCGACCACCTCCGGCAGTTCGCTGGAGATCATCAAAATCGCCACGCCCTGTTGCGCCATCTGGTTCATCATGCGGTAGATTTCACTCTTGGCGCCGACGTCCACGCCGCGTGTGGGCTCATCCAGCAGCAGAATGCGCGGTGCAATCGCTACCCAGCGTGAGATCAGCAGTTTCTGTTGATTACCGCCCGATAGCCCCCCGGCCCGTACCTGGGCGTGCGGCACACGAATGTTGAGTGATTCGATGGCATCACCGGCAATCTTTTGCCCTTTACGCCGATTAAGCAGGCCGTAGCTGGCATCGCGTTCCAGCGTCGCCATCACGATGTTTTCCTGTGCGGCCAGTTCCAGGAACAGCCCCTGCTCTTTACGGTTCTCGGTGAGGAAGCCAATACCACGTGTGATGGCATCTCGCGGCGAATGAATTTTGACTTTCTCGCCATCGATCCAGATTTCGCCTCCCTTGGGTTGATGCACGCCAAAAATCAGCTGCGCCAGCTCACTGCGTCCGGCACCGACCAATCCCGCCAATCCGACAATCTCCCCGGCACGCACCGAGAGACTACTGGGATGGACTTTGCGGTTATCGGTCAGGTGATTGACAGCGAGACGGACCTCGCCGAAGGGAATGTTGCGGTCTTTATTGAACAGATCGCTCAGCGGACGGCCAACCATCATACGCACCAGTTCACTGGCATTAAGCTGATCGCGCGTCAGGCTGCCAACATACTGCCCATCACGCAGCACGCTGACGCGATCCGAAAGCTCATACACTTCGGCCATGCGATGGCTGATGTAAATGATCGCCATGCCTTCGCTGCGCAGGCGTTTAATCAGCGCAAACAGCTGTTCGGTTTCGCGATTGGAGAGTGCTGCCGTGGGTTCATCCATCACCAGAATGCGGCTGTTGCGGTGCAGCGCGCGGGCAATCTCCACCTGCTGCTGCTCAGCGATACTGAGTTTGCTCACCAGATCGTTGGCACTGAATTGGGCACCCAGGCGATTAATCACCTGCTGTGCCTCTTCTGCCATCTGCCGCCGTTTCACCAGCCCACCGCGCGTGATCTCGCTGCCGAGGAAGATGTTCTCTGCCACGGTCAGATTGGGCGCCAGATTGATTTCCTGATAAATCAGCGTGATGCCCGCGGCCAGTGCCTCTTTTGGGCCTTTGATGGCGTAGGGTTTACCGTCGATAAGAATTTCCCCGCTGCTGGCGGTATACGCACCGGCCAGAATCTTCATCAGCGTACTTTTCCCGGCACCGTTTTCGCCCATCAGCGCGTGGACTTCACCTGGCCACACGGTCAGATCCACGCCCTTCAACGCGTAGAAACTGCCAAAGCGTCGGGTGATTTCGCGCATTTCTAATATCGGTGTCGCCGCCATCGCCAGGCTCCTGCTGTCTGAAGTTGTCGCCGAGTGTTGCAACGCCAGATAAATGGAAAATGTCAGCGGCCATTCATATTTGTCATATTGCGCCCCGGTCACGCTTTTATACTCGCCGGGAGTTGAGAGGTAAGGAGTGGCCGCAATGAGTCAGAGTCTGCATTGGCACGCTGGCGCGCGGGGTCGCCTGCTGCTGTTTAACCTGTTAGTGGTGAGCGTCACGCTGGCGGTGAGCCTGGTGGCTATTTTTGGATTTCGCCACGCCGGTCACATTCAGGAGCAGGCACAGGCGCAAACCCTGGCGGATATGAACGGCAGCCTGGCGCTGGCGAGGGATACAGCCCACGTGGCCACCGCCGCCGTACGATTGGCGCAGGTGGTGGGTGCGCTGGAGTATCAAAGCGAGTCGGCTCGTCTGCAGCAGACGCAGCAAGCCTTGCAGCAGTCCTTATCTCTGCTGGCGAACGCGCCATTGGCCGCACAGCAACCCGCGCTGCTGGCGCGCATTCGAGAACGCAGCCAGATGCTGGAACAGAGCATCAATCAGCTGCTTAGGGTTGGCCATCAACGCCATTTACAACGCAACGTGATGCTGAGTGGCTTGTGGCAGGCACAACTGTTGCTGAATCGCATTGATGTGCTTGCCATCGACGGCGCTTTTCTGCCGCTGCGCCAGCAAACGGATGCCCTGTTAAAGGTGGCAATCCAATCCACTGCGCCACAAGCCGCTGAACAGCAATTACAGCAGGTGCTGCCCATTTGGTCCGCCCTACCGTTACAGGATGCGCTGGCGATGCAGCGTGACCGATTGGTCGACACCACGCGCAGCTTACAACCCATCGCTGATCAGCTTGAGCAGAGCGATATTGCCATTGCCTACGCGACCTATCGCATCAAAGCGCTGGTGGCGATGCTGAATGGTGACATCACCCATTATGTGCAACTGGTGGCGCAGCAGAGCGATGCGCGCAGTACCGCCACGCATCAGGAGCTGGATTCCATCATCGGGTTTATTGGCCTGTTTATGCTGCTGGCACTGCTGATCACCGGTTATGCAGGTTACTACATCTATCGCAATCTCGGTTCGAGCCTGACCGCTATCGCCCACGCCATGACGCGTCTGGCACAGGGCGAGAAGAGCGTTAATGTGCCGGGTTTAGCCAGGCGCGATGAGCTAGGGGATCTGGCTCGCGCTTTTAACGTGTTTGCACGCAATACAGCTTCACTGGCCCACACTTCACGTCTGTTAAAAGAGAAAAGCAATCAGCTGGAATCCACTTTCCTCGCGATGCGCGATGGCTTTGCGCTGTTCGATAACAGTGGGCAACTGGTGGTGTGGAACGCGCAGTACGCCGAGTTACTCGGCATTCCGGCACGCGATCTGCATCGTGGCCTGCATTATCAGCGTCTGCTAGAACGGATGGATGTGCAGCTCACCAGCCTGCAGGATGCGCAAGAAGTTCGCCTGCCCGACGGCCGCACGCTGGAACTGCGCTTTAGCCCGGTGCCACGCCGTGGCATGGTCAATACCGTGCTGGAGCGCACCACGCGTAAGGCGCTGGAAGAAGCGCTGCTGCACAGCCAAAAAATGAAAGCGGTGGGCCAACTCACCGGCGGCATCGCTCATGACTTCAACAACCTGCTGGCCGTGATTATTGGCAGTCTGGCGCTTACCGTGGGCGAGCTCCCCTCTGGTTCGCTGGCCAGTCGCATTGAGCGTGCGCGGCTGGCGGCCGACCGCGCGGCACAGCTAACCCAACGCTTACTCGCCTTCTCACGTAAACAGGCGCTGTATCCACGTGCAGTATCGGTGGTTGAACTGGTCGATAACCTGCACTCACTGTTGCAGCACTCACTGCTGCCCGGCCAGCATCTGGTGGTTGATGCACAGCGGCCCGGCTGGCCCGCGTGGATCGATGCCGGGCAACTGGAAAATGCGCTGATGAATCTGGTGGTCAATGCACGCGATGCCATGGAGAAACAGAGCGGAGAAATTCGCCTGCGCATCTGGAATCAGCGAATGCAGGAAGCGGATGGTAAACGCGATCGCGTGACCATTGAAGTTATCGATCACGGCTGCGGCATGTCAGCCGAGGTACGTGAACAGGTGTTTGAGCCATTTTTTACCACCAAAGAGACCGGCAGCGGCAGCGGACTGGGGTTGTCGATGGTATATGGATTTGTGCGTCAATCCGGCGGGCAAATCGAGGTGGAAACCGCCCCCGGCCAGGGCACCACCGTGCGCCTGTTACTGCCGCGCGCACCGGAAGCGGTCCAGCCCGCGCCGACTCTTCCCGAGTTTACGCCGGGTGCCAGCAGTGACCGGCTGGTGTTGGTGCTGGATGATGAACCCGCCGTCAGGCAGACATTGTGTGAGCATCTGCATCAACTCGGCTACCTCACTTTAGAGTGTGGCGATGGCGAATCCGCACTCACGCTGCTGCGGCAGACGCCAGATATTGAGTTGTTGATCAGTGATTTGATGTTACCCGGCGCGTTAAACGGGGCGGATGTGATTCGCCAGGCACAGCAGCAGTGGCCAGAACTGGCCACCCTGCTGATCAGCGGTCAGGATTTGCGCCAGAGCCAGGTCACTTTGCCACTGTGTGAACGGCTGGCAAAACCCTGGCAACAGGCACAGTTAGCGCAGGCGCTGGAGCGCGCCTGGCAACGCAGTGAACGGCTTAATCGCGCACGGCAGGCTGCCACAGCGGCAACGGTTTCCCCGTGATGTAGCGCTTACGCAGTTTGCTGGAGATGACATCCATGATCATCACCACGCCAACCAACAAGATGGTCAGGAACATCACCACATCCCAGTTCCACAGGCGCATGTTCTCGGCATAAACCAGACCGACACCCCCTGCGCCAACGAAGCCGAGTACCGCCGCCGAACGGGTATTGGATTCAATCTGGTACAGGCTCAATGCCAGGAAGGTCGGGAAGGATTGGGTAAAGATGCCAAAGCGATGTTTTTGCAGACTATTGGCCCCCACCGCACTTAAACCCCGGCTCGGCGAACGCTCAACCGCTTCATGCCCTTCGGAATACAGTTTGCCCAGTAAGCCCACGTCCTGTACCACAATCGCCAGCACACCCGCCAGTGGCCCCATGCCAACCGCACGCACAAAGATCAGCCCCCAGATGGCCATATCGACACCGCGCAGGATGTCGAGCAAACGGCGCACCACTAAGGAAATCGGACGGGCAATCGGATCGTGCATCACGTTGCGGGCGGCAAGGAAAGACACCGGCAGCGCAATAATGGAAGCGGTCAGCGTCCCGGCGAAGACAATCGCCAACGTGATGCCAATCTGGGAGAAGTAATAAGCAAACGGCCAGTTGATAAAATCCTGCCAGACAAACATGCGCAAGAAGTAACGGCCCAGCTGCTGGCAACCGATCAGGAACCGGCTCCACTCAATGCCGAAAAATTCAAAGAAGAACAGGTAATAGAGCACCACGACGAGGGCGACTAAAGCCACGCGGCGCAGATAACGGTTTTGTGCGGCGAACAGTGCAGGGTGTTCCTGCTTCAGCTTTGCCACATCCGGTGCTAATGCGATCATTTGATTTCCCCTTCCACCACGCGACGACGTAACCACCCGGATACCGTATCCAGCAGCGACACCACCACAATGATCAGCAGCAGCGTAATACTGACCTGATCGTAACGATCCAGTTTGATGTTGGTCATCAGCTCCTGACCGATACCGCCCGCCCCCACCAATCCAAGGATGGTAGAAGAACGGAAGTTCACTTCCAGACGCATAAAGCTGTAAGAGAGAAACGTTGGTTTCACCTGCGGCCAGAAGGCGAAGCGCATGCGCTGTAATTTGGTCGCTCCACATGCCGCGAGGCCGCGCACCGGTTTGTCTGAAGCGCTTTCAATCGATTCATAAAACAGTTTGGTCAGGCTGCCCACGGTGTGCAGCGCCAGTGCGAGGAAGCCGGGAATTGCCCCAATGCCAAACGCCATCACGAACATCACTGCCCACGCCAGTTCTGGCATGGTGCGCAGGAAAGCGACGAAAGCACGGATCGCGATGCGGACGCTGCGCGGCGTCTGGGTGTTATCAGCAGCGAAAAACGCCAGTATCCCAGCCACCATCACCGCCACAATGGTCGACGACAGTGCCAGCTGCAGGGTTTCCCAGATCAGCGGCAACTGGAAGTGCAGACGGTAGCCCCAGTAAGCCAGCGAGCCCTCGGTTTTCACGTCAGAGAACAGCACGGTCAGATGCAACACCGGCACGGTTTCGCCGATGTAATCAAAAAAGTGTGGCAGTGATTGCCAAACGGTAACCAGGTTAAATTCCGCCATCTTGCCCGCAGCGAGATAGAGCGCCACCAACAGCAGCGACCAGAGCACGGTGTCGCGCTTTTGCTGGCGACGAATGCGTTGGTAGTAGTGTTCGAAATCGGTCAAGGGGAATGTCCTGTGGTAGAGGATGGTGCAGATGTGAAAAGGGTCGCCATCAAGGGCGACCCTGCCGGTCAGACGCGAAATTAACCGCGTGAGCCTTTCATCAGATCACGTTTCATATCGATGATGTTCTGATAATCGGCAACGGTTGCCGGGCCGATGTGCTGAGCACCGCCCACCGCTTTAACAAAGCAGCTGTGGTCTTCTTTATCCAGCTTCTTGATCGCCGCCACCAGCTTCTGTTTGAAGTCAGCGGGCAAGTTGTTGCTCACCAGGATGGGGCCGTTCGGGATCAGCGGAGACTGCCAGATGATGCGGATTTTCTTCATCAGGTCAGGCTGGTCCATACGCATCATGCGGCCAAAGGCACCAGAGGTATAACCCTTGTCGTAATCGCCGATCATAGAGGTCCAGGTCACTGCGCCTTCGAACTGACCATTCAGCACACCCAGGATGTCCTGCTCATGGCCGCCAGAGAAGGTGACGCTGGAGAAGGTGTTGTTGTACTTGTCGTCAACTGTGCCACCGAACTCTTTCTTGAACGCCTGGTTTGGCATCAGGAAGCCAGAAGTTGAATCCGGATCGGCCATACCGAAAGATTTGCCTTTCAGGTCTTCCAGTTTTTTGTACGGGCTGTCCGCTTTCACGATCACGACTGAGTGGTAACCCTGTGAACCGTCTTTGTCATCCACCACGATGCCGACAACATCAACCGCTTTCGGGTTCTGCAGATAGACTGAAGCGTAAGATGCTGGAGACATGCTCAGCACCATATCAATTTTGTTACCCAGCAGGCCCTGAATCACGCCTGAGTAGTCAGACGAGTTGCGCATTTTGGTATCGACATTCAGCTCTTTGTCGAAGAAATCTTTCACGCACTGGTTATCACCGATCTGCTGAGTGGCGTTCTGTCCACCCAAAATCCCGAGGTTCAATTCTTTTGGTGCATCCGCTGCGTTAACGCCAAAAGTCATTGCAACAGTCAATAAAGCTAAAGAGGTCAGTTTCATTCGTGTTTTTTCTCTTGCCGTGGAAGTTAGTGGAGCTGGTTAATTTCGTCGCCGTACAGCTCATGCAGCAAGCCATCGGTCAACTGAGAAGGATGTCCGTCAAACAGCACTTTGCCGCGCTGAATGCCGATAACACGGGTGCAGTACTGCTTCACCAGTTCAATCGAGTGCAGGTTCACCATTACGCTGATGCCCTGCTCACTCACCTGGCGCAGCACATCCATGATGCGTTTGGTGTTTTTCGGGTCGAGAGACGCTACTGGCTCATCGGCCAGCAGGATGCGCGGGTTCTGCATCAGCGCACGGCAAATCGCCACGCGTTGCATCTGTCCACCTGACAGATTCTCCGCACGCTGCAGCGCCTGCGGCAGCATGTTCATCCACTGCAGCAGCTCAATGGCCTGCGCGCGGTCCGCTTCGGAGAACACTTTGAAGAAGGATTTCAGGGTTGAGGTCTGGCTCAGGCGTCCCAGCAGGACGTTGGTCAGCACATCAAGACGCGGCACCAGACAGAAGTCCTGGAAGATCATGCCGCATTCGCTGCGCCATTCGCGCATCTGGCGGCTGTTGAGCGTCACCACATCACGATCCGCTTCACCCTGACGATTGCTGAGAATCGCGCCCTGCGAAGCACTGATGGTGCCGTTCAGCATGTGTAACAGTGTCGATTTGCCTGCGCCTGAGCGACCAATCACGGCCACCAGCTCGCCCGCATGCAGATCGAAGCTGACGTTATCCAGTACGCGGTTTTCGCCGTACGCCTTGCACAGTCCCTGTACCGACAGCACCTTGTTGCCTTGCCCGGCGTGCGGAACATAAGGATTGTCGATAACGGTTTTCAGTAATGCCTGTGCCATGTTGCACTCCATCTCGCTGAGGTCTTGATTGCCCGTTATTACGGGCAAATCCGATGAAGTCTTGATGACAGTAAAATGATTAAACAGTGACAGCGTGTGAGGATCCGACCGTGATGGTCTGACCGTCGGTAGCCGCCAGCACATTGTCCGGTAAGCGATTATTGAGTAACCAACTGTCCATCTCATGGCTCAGGTGGATAAGCCAGGCCTGGCGCGGCGCCAGCTGTTCAATAATCTGCAATGCGCGCGTCACATCATTATGATTGCGTACGCTTTCTCGCGGCGGGTCATTGCAGTCAATCACCAGCTGATCCAGCGGTTGACCATCAAGAAAATCTGCAGTGTCCGGGGGTAATCCGCAGGTATCACACAGCCAGGCAAGCCGCGTACCGTGCCAGTCGAACAGGTAGCCATAAGTGAGTTTTGAGTGCTGTAACTGCAGCGGCGTGACCTGCAACGCCCCGAAACTGTGAGGCACAAAAGGCGTTAACGCAGAACGGAAATCCAGCAGGCCCGGATGCTTAAACAGGTCATCACAGCCCTTCTCATCCGGTGGCGCCCACACCGGGATCGGTTCACCCAATCCCCAACGCAGGCTAAAGAGTCCCGCTACATGATCCATATGAAAATGGGTCAGTAAAATGCGGCTCAGCTCGCCAGGGCGGAACCGCTGATGCAGATCGTGACGTCCGGCATCCAGCAAAATACGTTCGCTGCCGGTGTCAATCAGCGCACTGGTGGCAGCACGAGCGCGTCGTGGCTCAAGACGTGCACGTTCGCAAGCGTGGCAATCACAGCCAAACAGCGGCGCAGATTGCACGCCTCCAGTACCGAGAAAAGTGAGGTTCATGGCGGATGCTCCAGCAGTTGACGCATTGTGTCGAGCGTGTCGCTCAGTGCGCCATCGTTATTGAGCGGATGGCAGTGCGCAGGCAGCGGTTCTGCCGCACGCGCCAGCCGTTTACCGATTTCGGCTTCACTTTCACGTCCGCGCTGCCGTAAACGCATTTCCAGCACCGCCGGAGAGACTTGCAGCACCAGCGGCAACAGTTGTGCCCCGTAATGCTGCTCAACAATCGGCAAATGCAGACGTGAACCATTGACCAGCACATTTAAACCCCGCGCCAGCCAGTGATCGATCTCTTCTCCCAGACCGTAATACAGGCCGTGTGCCTGCCAGCTAATGGCAAACAATCCCAGTGTCTGACGCCGCCGAAACTCGGCCTCACTCAGCGCCACATGGTTTTCGCCCCCGGCATCGGCCGGACGCGTAATGTAGCGATGGGCAATCACCAGGTTATCCGGCGGCGCTTCGCGTAGCGCATTCAGCAGACTGTCTTTACCCGAGCCCGAAGGCCCGGTTAGCCAGATCAGGCGCGCCATCAGAACACCATCCTGCCCTGCGACCAGACGTGGCGAATGTGCGGATGACCATGTTCGGTATGCGCCAGCACCAGATCGGCTCGCATGCCTTCACCAATCACTCCGCGATCGTGCAAGCCAATAGCGCGAGCCGGATTACGTGTCACCAGCGCGGCGGCTTGTGGCAACGTCAGGCTGTTGCGCTCATCTGCCACTAAACGGAACACCGCGTCCAGCAGGCTCGCCGGGTAGTAGTCGGATGACAAAATATCCAGCAGGCCATGGCTGGCCAGCTCCCAGGCTGCCACGTTGCCGGAATGCGAGCCGCCACGTACGATATTCGGCGCGCCCATCAACACCTGCATACCGCATTCGCGCGAGGCGCGTGCGGCCTCCAGCGTGGTGGGGAACTCAGCAATGGTGCTGCCCACATCGTGTGATTCGGCAACGTGTGCCGCTGTGGCATCATCATGACTGGCAATCGGAATGCCGCGCGAACGGCACAGGCCGGAAATGGCGTTGCGGTTCGGGGTGGAGAATTCGGCGGCCAGCGCCAGTTGCTCACGCTCGAACTGATCCATCTGCTCATCATTCAGCGAATATTTGCCCTGATAATAGAGGCGATACATCTCCAGTGAAGCGTATTGACGCTGACCTGGCGAATGGTCCATCAGCGATACCAGCGACAGCTCCGGAGTGCTCATCAGCTTTTCGAACAGCGGCAATGTGGTGTTATGGGGCAGCTCGCAGCGCAGGTGCAGATGGTGATCGACCCGGTTAATCCCTTTGCGGTTACTGTCCTGAATCGCGTTGATCATCTTGCTCAGGTTCTCAATGCGATGACCGCCGTCGCGCACATCGCCGACACCAATGGCATCCAGCACCGTGGTAATACCGCTGGCGACCATCAGCGCATCGTGGCTACTCATCGCTGAGTGTGCCGGCCAGTCCACTTTCGGACGCGGCGTGAAGAACTTATCGAGGTTATCGGTGTGCAACTCGACCAGACCTGGCAGCAGGAAGGCGTTTTCGCCATCCAGTGCGCCCGCTAATTGGCTGGTACTGTCACTGAAACTGGCAATGCGACCCTCACGGATTTCCAGCGAACCGGTGACAACTTCATGTTCCAGCACCAAACGGACGTTATTGACGATCATGCTTCTGCTCCTGTTTTAACCGGCTGCATGACGTGCAGGCGATCGGCCACGCGTGCGCGCACCGCTTCGTCATGGAAAATACCCACAATGGCGGCACCACGGGTGCGCGCCTGTTCAATCAATTCCACCACCGCTGCGCTGTTGGCACTGTCGAGGGAAGCGGTAGGTTCATCCAGCAGCAGCACTGGATAGTCGGCGATAAAACCACGCGCGATGTTGACGCGCTGCTGTTCACCGCCGGAGAAGGTCGAGGGCGCGAGTGACCATAAACGCTCCGGCACATTCAGCCGTGTCAGCAGCTCTTTGGCACGTTTCTCACAGAAAGCACGCTCCACACCGCGCTCTAACAGCGGTTGCATCACAATCTCCAGCGTCGGGACGCGAGGGATCACCCGCAGGAACTGGCTGACCCAGCCAACGGTTTCGCGGCGAATCGCCAGTATCTGGCGCGCGGGAGCCTGCGCCATGTCGATCCACTCACCCTGATGTTGCAGCCAGATATGACCGCTGTTGGCCTGATAGTTGCCGTACAGCGCGCGCAGTAAGGTGGATTTTCCGCTGCCGGAGCGACCGTGCAGCACCACGCACTCACCGGCGCACACTTCAAGATTGGCATCCTGCAGCACCGGCAGCTCGGCGCTGCTCTGGTTGTGCAGCACAAAGGTTTTGCTGAGTTTCTCTACGCGCAATAAAGGTTGCATGTTGATGTCCTGATGAAGTTAAGCCAGCACCGATGAAACCAGCAGTTGGGTGTAGGGATGGTGCGGATCGTCCAGCACCCGATCGGTCAGACCGCTCTCCACCACTCTGCCCTGCTTCATCACCAACAGACGGTGCGCCAGCAAGCGCGCCACGCCGAGATCGTGAGTAACAATCAACACCGCCAGATTGAGTTCACGTACCAGGGTACGCAGCAGATCCAGCAGTCGCGCCTGCACGGATACATCCAGTCCGCCGGTCGGCTCATCCATAAACACCAGCGTGGGCTGGGTCACCAGGTTGCGGGCAATCTGCAAACGCTGCTGCATACCGCCGGAGAAGGTGGTCGGCAAATCGTCAATGCGGTTGGCGGGGATTTCGACGTCCTGCAACCAGCGCATCGCCTCTTTACGGATATCGCCGTAATGGCGCTGGCCGACGGCCATCAAGCGCTCACCAATGTTGCCGCCTGCCGTGACCTGCGGACGCAATCCATCCAATGGATGCTGATGCACCACGCCCCACTCCGTGCGCAATAAGCGGCGGCGATCGCTTTCACTTAGCTGATAGAGATCCTGAGCGCGATAGAGAATGTTGCCCTGCTGTGGCGCTAAACGCGCCGACAGGCTGCGCAGCAGCGTGGTTTTGCCGGAACCAGACTCGCCCACAATGCCCAAGACTTCCCCTGGATAGAGTTCAAAGCTGACGTCTTCAAAACCTTTGCCTGGCGCATAGAGGTGCGTCAGATTGTTGACCGCAAGCAGCGGCTGTTCACTGTGCATGTTGTTGTTCCTGCTGCTGGTGGCAAAAATCGGTATCGGAGCAGACAAACATGCGCGTACCGGCATCATCCATCACCACCTCATCGAGGTAGCTGTGGCGCGAACCGCACAGCGCGCAGGGTTCATCCCAGCTTTGTACGGTGAATGGGTGGTCGTCGAAGTCGAGGCTTTCCACTTTGGTATAAGGCGGCAATGCATAAATGCGCTTTTCACGCCCGGCACCAAACAACTGCAGTGCAGGCATCATGTGCATCTTCGGGTTGTCGAATTTCGGAATCGGTGAGGGATCCATCACGTAGCGATCGTTAACCTTGACCGGATAGGCATAGGTGGTGGCGATATGGCCGTAGCGGGCGATATCTTCATACAGCTTCACCTGCATGATGCCGTACTCCTCCAGCGCATGCATGGTACGCGTCTCGGTTTCGCGCGGTTCGATAAAGCGCAAAGGCTCGGGGATCGGCACCTGGAAAATCAGTACCTGATCTTCCTGCAGCGGCGTCTCCGGAATACGGTGGCGGGTCTGGATCAGCGTGGCGTCTTTGGTGGCTTCAGTAGTGGCGGCCCCGCTGACGCGCTGGAAGAAACGACGGATCGATACGGCATTCGTGGTGTCATCCGCGCCCTGGTCAATCACCTTCAGCACGTCGCTGTCGCCAATGATGCTGGCGGTGATCTGGATCCCGCCGGTGCCCCAGCCGTAAGGCATCGGCATTTCTCGTCCGGCAAACGGCACCTGATAACCCGGAATCGCTACCGCTTTGAGGATCGCGCGACGGATAGTGCGCTTGGTCTGCTCATCCAGATAGCCGTTGTTATAGCCGGTTAACTCACTCATCGTTTTGCTCCTGAACCTGTTCACGCAGCCGTTTCAGCAACTCCAGCTCCGCCTGGAAATCGACGTAGTGCGGCAGTTTCAGATGCGAAACAAAGCCCGCCGCTTCCACGTTGTCGGCATGCGACAGCACGAACTCTTCGTCCTGCGCCGGACCGGCAATACGTTCATCGTAATCGGGTGCTTGCAGGGCACGATCCACCAGCGCCATCGCCATCGCTTTACGCTCTGAACGGCCAAACACCAGGCCGTAACCACGGGTGAAGTGCGGCGCAACCTCAGTTTGCGTGGTGAAGCCGTTAACCATTTCACACTCGGTCAGCAGGATTTCGCCGATATCAATCTCGAAGCCCAGCTCTTCCGGGCAGATTGATACGCTGAGATAGCCGGTGCGGATTTCGCCAGCAAAGGGATGGTTACGCCCGTAGCCACGCTGGGTGGAGTAACCGAGTGCCAGCAGAAAACCTTCATCGCCGCGCACCAACTGTTGCAAACGGGCCGCGCGCGTCGCTGGATAACCCGGCGGTTCACGGGTGATATCACAGGGTTCACTGCCATCATCCTCTTCACGTGCCGCCAGACCCTCTTTGGTCATCATGCTGAACACATGCGGACAGCGTTCAGGCAGCGCCTGATCGTCACGCGGTGCCGCCGGGGTTTCACCGTTGGCTAGTAGAGTGAAATCGAGCAGACGATGGCTGTAATCGTAAGTGGGGCCGAGCACCTGACCGCCTGGCAAATCCTTGTAGACCGCCGAAATACGACGTTCGATGCGCATCTCATCGGTTTCCAGCGCCAGGCTATCAGCCAGACGGGGCAGCGTGGTGCGATAGGCTCGCAGCAGGAAGATGGCTTCCACCAAATCGCCGCTGGCTTGTTTAATCGCTAAGGCCGCGAGCTGGGGATCGTAAATGCCGCCTTCGGTCATCACGCGATCCACCGCTAATCCCAACTGTTGCGCGACCTGATCGCAACCCAGTTCCGCCACGTCACGGTCGCCACGCCGCAGATCGGCCTGAAGCTCATGGGCGCTGGCTATCGCCTTCTCGCCCCCTTTCACCGCAACGTACATCAGCACACCTCCACGTCAGTGGTGCGTGGCAAGGCCATCATCGCTTCACCGCAGGTGAAAATCAGATCCACGCCCAGTGGGAACGGATGCGGACGCTCGCGCAGATAAGTCAGAATCGCTTCCGGCAACTGTGGCGCGATGGCGCGTGATTCACGCAGGCCAGGGCCGGACAGGCGCAGGGTTAAACCCCCATTCAGGGAGGGCACTTCAATGATCAGCGTGGTGCTTTTTTCCGGTGACATGTTGTCGCCCGGCGCGAACTGCGCAGGATCTGGATTTGACGCTGCATGGGTTAAGGCAAACGGTGCATGGCGCTCTTCCACAATCGGCACACCGGTGTGGAAACGCAGGTTGTTACGCACGATTTCGCTGTCTACACGGCTATCCAGCCACAGCGCACTCTCCTGATCCACCAGCGTCAGCAGTACCGCCGTCGCGGCAGGAGACAAATCGCCCCATCCCTGTTCCAGCGGCAGTGAGACCATGACGCCTGGCTCGCTCATGGCTTTCAGGATGCGACGAAAAGCACGCTGTGAATCGGCAACCGGATGGTTAAAACTGGCCAGTAATGTCATTAGTTATCTCCGCGTACCAGCGTAAAGAAGTCCACTTTAGAGCTGGCGATTTCACGTGCACGCAGCTGACGCTGCTCTTCACGCAGTGCCGCCAACGGGGCAATTAATTTTTCCTGCAGCAGCGCATGGGTTTCCGGCTGTTGCAGCAGCGCATCAATCACGGCGCAGCGTTTGGCATGGGCTTTATCGCGGCCCAGCACATAACTGAAACCGAGGGTGCCATCGTGCAGTTTCACTACGGCACGCGTGACGGTGGCATCGCCCATCACGAAGCGTTTGCCGCTACCGCCCATGCGCGCCTGCAAACGGGTTAAACCGGTTTCGGCGGGACGAATCGCTTCAAATTGTGCATTGAGGTGCAGCGACTGCCAGTGGGCATTTAGCTGGCTGGCTTCGCTGTGCGCGAGTACCGATAGCCAATGCTGGCGAGCGGTTTGCTGTTTCATTCATGCTCCAGAGTCAGTTCAATCATGTCGCCACGCGTCAGGCTGACGGAGTATTCCGCTACCTGACCGTCACGGTGTTTATTCAGGGTGCGCACGCACAGCAGTGGTGACTGCAGGGCAATCTCCAGCTGTTTACACTCTTTAGCCTGGGCGCGGCGGGTGCTGATTCGGGTTTGCGAACGCGTTAAATCGAGGCCAAGGTGCTGCTGCATAAAGTCATGCAGCGAGCCGCTCTGGAACTGCTGTATCGTCGGCCACCAGCTCAGTTCCGGCAGGAAATGATTGATGACACACACCGGTACGCCATTGACGCGGCGCAGCGTGCGCAGATGAATCACGTTGTCGCCTTCATTAATGGCCAGTGCACTGGCCACGTCGCTGCTGGCCGGTCGCAGCACTGCCAGCAAACGTTCGCTGGTCGGATGGCTGCCCTGCTCCAGCAGGTTTTGGCTAAAGCGCGCCTGCGCATGCAAGGGGTAATCATAGGGACGCATCAACACCAGGATGCCGACGCCGTGACGGCGTTGCAGCAGCCCTTTGTTCACCAGTTCATCCACCGCGCGGCGCAACGTATGGCGGTTGACTTCATAGTGGTCGGCTAACTGCTGTTCGGAAGGCAGATAGTCACCGCAGCGATAACGCTCTTGCAGTGCCTGCTCCAGTTGGGCGGCGACCGCCTGGTAAACAGTGGTCGGATGTCTGGATATCTCTATCACGTTCAATACCTCATTCGCTATGGTTGAGGAACGCAGCGACAAGTGCTGCGAGATGGCGACTACAGTGCGCGAGCCAGATGACAGCGCCGTGACGACTCAATGACGTGAGGATGAATTTGCTTTAGGGCAGCAGGATCGAAGCGAAACGGCTGCGGTTTTGATAAAAAATTTTTAACTGTTGCCTTTGTGACAGTGTTCAAAAAATTATCGCTTATTTTCACCGCTTTATCGCTTTCCTTACTGGGTGCAGCTTGCGTAAAGTCTGCTAACGTTATTGATGAGCCCTCCTTGTCACGCGAACCTTAAAATGATTAATACAATCAAACTGTCAGATGGATTCAGACGCAATTTCGTTCGGGAAGTGATTTTGCCTTTGGTGGCGATTTTAGTTTTAACCTTTGCCGGAGCAGGTGTTGGCTTGTTCTGGGGCACCTCGCTGAGCAATGAACAGGCTCGCGATCAACAGCAACGCATGATTGAGGCCTCCTTTAGCCAGAGTTTGAATGAACATTTGCGTCAGCTGCGCAGTTTGACTCGCTGGTCGCCTCTCGCTGACCAATTGGCATTGGGCGTGCCGGATCAGAACTGGTTAGATCAAAATATCGGCGGCTGGCTTTATGACATGTTTGACCACCAGTTGATTCTGCTGATGGATCGTAACAATCAGCCACTGGCGATCTGGCGTGAGGGTAAACGCGTATCCAGTGACAGCGTAGGGCAATACCTTAAAGACATGCTGGCCAGTCCGCTCGTGGTGAGCAGCGATGAGGTGGCGGGTCCCAGCGATCGCGCCGATTTCGTGCGCATTGGGCAACGTGCCGCGGCCCTGGCCGTTGGCGATATCAGCAGCACCCGTGAAGCAGGCCGCTATCGATTAGTGAGTATCAAATTCCTCGATGATGGCTATTTACGTAATCTGGCGGATCGCAGCCAGCTGCAGCAGCTGCATTTTAGCGATGGCGCGCCGCAGCCTGGAACAGATGCACTCTACCAACTGAATTCACAGCAAGGCGATGCCGTGGGTTACCTGAGCTGGCTACCGGATAAACCCGGTGCGCAGATGTTGCGCATGCTCGGCCCTTCAACACTGTTATCCGTGCTGTTGATTACCCTGCTCTGCCTGTTTATGGTCAGGCGCATCTGGACCTCCTCTCTCAATCTGTCGCAATCTTTGCTTAAGCTCGGTGCCAGTGAAGCGCAAGCGCAGCATCTGGCTTTTCACGATGTGCTGACCGGGTTGCCGAATCGGGCGCTGGTGGAAGATCGGCTGACCCAGGCGCTGGCGGCATCCGCCCGGCACGATCAGCGTGTGGCGCTGCTGTTGCTTGATCTCGATCGCTTTAAAAACATCAATGATACCTATGGTCATCATGCGGGTGATGAGTTGATCATTGAGGTGGCGCGCCGCCTCACGCACATCTTGCGTGCCAGCGATACCGTTGGACGCATCGGTGGGGATGAATTTATTGTGATGATGCCGGACGTCGATAACATCGGTCAGGTGCAGGCATTGGCAAAACGCATTATCAGTGAGTTGAGTGAAGCCTATGAGTTGCAAGGCAGCGAAGTCTGGGTTGGGGTCAGCATCGGGCTGGCGCTGGCCCCTAAAGATGGCATTGACCGTATGGAGCTGATGCGTAAAGCGGACATCGCGCTCTATGAGGCGAAAAACAGTGGTCGCGGCCAGTATCGCCAGTTCGAAAAAGTGATGGATGAATCGCTGCGCACCCGCCAGCAGATGGCGACGGATTTACGTCAGGCGCTGGTCAATTTCGATGGCCTGCGCGTGTGGTATCAACCCCTGATGGAGATCAGCGGACAGCGTGTGGTGGGATTAGAAGCCCTGCTGCGCTGGCAGCATCCGGTACGTGGTGATGTCTCGCCGGGTGACTTTATCGCCATCGCCGAAGAGACCGGGATGATCATTCCGCTGGGCGAATGGGTATTACGTAAAGCCTGTAAAACCTCACTGAAATTGCCGCAGATGATTGTGGCGGTCAACGTTTCTCCCGTGCAGTTCCGCGCCAGTGGCTTTGTGGAGCGCATCGTTGAAATTGTGCGTGAAGAAGGCGCCAATCCGCATCATATGGAACTGGAGATCACCGAAGGCGTATTGATTGAGGATGAGCACGAAGCGCGCAATAACATCATCGCGCTGCGTGAAGCCGGTTTCCGCATTGCGCTGGATGATTTTGGCACCGGTTATTCCAGCCTCAACTATCTCAGCACGTTCCCGGTCGACAAAATCAAGATTGATCGCTCCTTCACCCAATCACTGGGCGTGGCGCAAAATTCTGCGGCAATCGTTGAATCCGTGGTGCGTCTGGGTCACGCCATGGGCTTAACGGTGACCGCTGAAGGGGTCGAAACCGAAGGCCAGAAAATGGCGCTGGCCGATGCGGGATGTAATCAGCTGCAGGGATATCTGTTCAGCCAGGCCGTACCGTTTGAAGAGATTGAAAAGATGATATAAATGCCCAGCGGGAGAAATGGCCCCCTCCCGGCGTTAGCGTTACACAGCGCCGTTACCGTTTACCCCCTGTTAACAGTAGCGGCGCGGCTCACTTTGCATCAGGGTTATGACGGAAAATCCGTATCAACCGACGTCTGCTTCCAGGCTTCGATCTGCGCCAGCCGCTCTTTCAACTTGTTAGTCACCGCATCATAGCCCCATGCGCCCATCACCAGATGGCGCGGAGGATTGTCATGTTCGGTGATGGCAATCATCGCCGTGGCCGCGCGAGCCGGATCGCCCGCCTGGGTGCCGCTGTATTCAGACGTGGCTTTCATGCGCGCCGCCGCCGTATCGGCATATTCCGGTAAGGTGCTTGGCGTCTGGTGCAGTGAACGCCCCGCCCAATCCGTGCGGAATGGCCCCGGCTCGACACAAGTGACATGGATGCCTAAAGGCGTCGCTTCCACCGCCAGGGAATCAGACCAGCCTTCCACCGCGTGTTTGCTGGCCGAATAGTAGCCTGAACTGGCAAAGCCAATAAATCCGGCCACTGAGGTGATATTGATCACGTGCCCGCGACGCTGTTTGCGCATCGCCGGTAATACCGCACGCGTTAAGGCAAACAGGCCAAAGACGTTGGCATCGAATTGATCACAGATCTCGCGATCATCACCCTCTTCGACTGAACTCTGATAGCCGTAACCCGCATTGTTAACCAGCACATCAATGGTACCGAATTTCTCCAGCGCCGCGTGAACCGCGCGATCGATACTGTTCTGATCGGTCACATCCAGTGCCACCGCAAGGGCGTTGTCATGCCCCGCCACCAAATCCTGCACTTTCGCCGGGTCACGCGCGGTCACCACGGTGTGAAAGCCGCGCGCAATAGTCTGCTGCGCCAGCTCCCGGCCAAAGCCGGTTGAACAACCAGAAATAAACCAAACGGGCGTGTTTGCTGAAGCCATAGTGACATCCTCTTAAATGCGCCTGATGAACCGTCATCGGGCAACAAAAGACTATGGCAAAGCCTGAAGCTGAATATTAGCGCTTAGTGCGACCGGTTCATCATCGCCGGATAGCGCTGTTGCAGATTTTGAAAGATAGCCTGCATCTGCGCGTCAAGTGCTGCCGGTTGTGTATCTGCTATGGCTGGCTTAAGTGCAACGGGTTGTGCCTCCGCCGCCACGGCGTCAAACACCTGTTGCTTCAGGAAGTGGCGCCAGCTGACCGGCGCTTCTGCCAGAAACGCGGTGAGCAACGCATAGCGCTCCGGTGTCCACTGCTGTTCAAACGCAGTGCGGGCTGGGCCGTGATCAAAATGCTGCCGGGCTTCGCGCTGCATCTCAGCGCGTAAACGCGCAGTGGTGACCTCATCCACCTCATCATCGATGATCGCCACGCCATAGCTATCACGTGCCACTTGCACTGAAACAAATCCGCAGCGCACATCCTGCAGCACTGCCGCCGCGTCACGTTCCACCGGCAGGCCATACCCTCCCGCGCCCGGCCCGCGCACCTCAACGATATCGCCCGGCTGGCAACGAATGACATCGGTGTTGCCGTGTTCAATGACCTTGCCGTTGCGCAGCGTGCGGAAGTGCGACAATGCCCCTGACTCACCGCCCAGCACGCCAGCCGAGGCGAACACTGACCGGTTGCGATTGCGCGCAGTTACCGTGGTGTTGGGCGCGGTAATTTCAAACGCCATCTCCGTGGCCAGACCGCCGCGATAGCGCCCGGCACCGGCACTGTCCGCCGCCAGCCCATAGCGATGGAAATGGATGGGGACTTCTGCCTCGTTGATCTCAATGGGCGTGTTTTTCAGAAACGCCGATAACCCGCCAGAACCATCCGGGCCATCATGACGTGGCGTTCCGCCCGCGCCACCGCCGACAGGTCCTAGCGAGGCCACGACGCTGCGGTTCTGACTATCGCTGGTACGGATATTCATGATTGAGTTGCCGCCGGGTGAGTTAGCCGGTAAGCGATCGGGCAATGCCTGGGAAAACACGCCAATGGTGGCAATCTGTGACAGCGCACAGGTCAGCGAACGCATGCCCACCGCTGCGGGCGCTTCACAGTTCATTACGGTGCCCGGCGGCAGGATGGCGCGCGTCGGGCGTAAGGTGCCCGCATTAAGCAGCAGATGGCGATCCAGCGTTGAGAGCACATAAGTGACGCCCACCAGCGCCAGCGGATGCCGTTCACGGCCGCCGGTGGGCATATTCAGCGAGGAGGCCAGCTGTGGATCGCTGCCGGTATAATCCAGTTCCAGCGTGTCGCCGCTAATGCGCAGCGTGATCGCCACGCGGCACGGATAGCCGCCTTCACCATCTTCGTCGGCAAAGTCAGCATAGAAGTATTCACCATCCGGAATGGTGGCGATAATGCTGCGCGCCTGCGCTTCGGCATAGTCCAGAATGCCTTCGATACCCTGCAGGAAATCCTCTATACCAAAACGCGCAATAATGTCGTGGATCTTACGCTCGCCCACGTTTACCGAGGCAATCTGCGCTTTGAAATCCCCCCAATTTTGGTCTGGTACACGCACGTTGAGGCGCATAATGCTGGCGACTTCTTCATTCAACTCACCGTTGCGCACAATCTTGAGTGGCGGAATGCGGATGCCCTCCTGCACGATATCAGTCAGCGAGCGCGACAGCGAAGCCGGCACCGCACCGCCCACGTCGGTGTTGTGAATATGACCCACCACAAAACAGACAATTTCACCGTTATGGAACACCGGCTTCCAGATGTGGATATCCGGCGAGTGGGTGGCCACATTGCCCGCATACGAATCATTGGTGATGCAGATATCACCCTCTTCGTAATGATCGATTAACGCCAGCACCGGGCCGTAATCGATGCCGCTGTACCAGGGCGCGCCAAAGCTGCGTGGCGAAGCGAACGCCATGCCGTCACGGCTGACAATCTGACAGGAAAAATCTTCGGTCTCTTTAACGAAAGTGGAGTGCGCGGTGCGCATCAGCGTAAACGCCATCGCATCGGCCGCAGCGGCACAATAGTTCGCGAGAATTTGCAGGTTACGTCCGTTAATGGCCATATTAGTTTGCCTCCACAGGCGTAATCAGCAAGTTGCCAAAAGTATCGACATCCACCTGCATCTGCGGTGGAACACAGGTGGTACAGTCATCTTGTGCGATGATCACCGGTCCGTTGAGATGATGCCCGGCCCGCAGACTGGCACGTACCACCACATCCACCTGATGCGATGCGCCATCAATCCAGGCACTGACACGTTTCGCAACAGCAACGGGCTCGGTCGCGTCGGGTAAGATGTTGAGCGTCGGCTTCGGTGTGGGCGAGGCGATCACTAAACGCAGGTTGATAATCTGCACGGGTGCATTGGCATCACAGTGACCAAATAGCAGCTGATGCTGGCGGTCAAAGGCCTCGTGCAAGGCCGCCACGTTGGCCTGCGCCAGCCATTGTGGCTGTAGCGCGACTTCGATCTCAAACGACTGACCGCGATAGCGCATATCAGCGCTGTAGTGCAAGGTGAATGGCATATCAGCGCCGTGTTGCTCGCACAGCCAGCCGCGTGCGCGTTGGCTCAGGCCTTCCGCTTCCGTTGCCAGTGCATCCGCCAGCGTCGCGTCCAGATTGCTATAGAGCGTACGGATAAAATCATTGCGGATATCCGCCACCAGCCCCCCCAGCGCAGACAGCACGCCCGGCGTAGGCGGCACGATCACCCCTTTCATATTGAGTTCGCGGGCGAGGAAACACCCCATCATCGGGCCCGCGCCGCCAAAGGCAAGGAACCAAAATTCACGCGGATCCAGCCCAAAACGCGACAGCAATCCGCTGGTATCACCGTACATACTGGAGATCGCCAGCTCGATGGCGGTTTCCGCCGTCTCTTCCACCGTGATACCCAGTTGATCTGCCAGCGGTTGCCAGGCAGCACGTGCAGCAGCAACATCGACTTTCACCGCGTTGTAACCAAGATCGCCATGACCGATCATGCCACAGGCGGCAAAGGCATCGGTCGCCGTCGGTTGCGTCCCTCCGTGCTGGAAACATACCGGGCCGGGCAGCGATCCGGCGCTATCCGGACCCATCTGCAGCACGCCCTGGTTATCGATCCACGCCAGCGAGCCGCCACCCTGCCCCACCGAGGTGACTGCCACTGACGGAATATAAATCGGGAAATCACCGATGATTTCACCGTTGCCCTGCGCCACTTGCCCATCGACGATCACCGCCACGTCCGCGCTGGTGCCGCCAATATCAAGACTCAGAATCTTATCGAAACCACAAGCGCTGGCAAGGAAGCTGGCACCGATCACCCCTGAAGCCGTGCCGGACAACACCATCTGCACACATTCACTTTTCGCCTGCTCCACGCCCATCACGCCACCATTGGACTTGGTGATACGCGGCGGCGGCTTCACGCCCATGGTGTGCAACGCCTGTTCAAACGATTCCAGGTAGTGAATCACCATCGGCTGCACATAGGCATTAATGGTGGCGGTGATAGTCCGTTCATATTCGCGAATGATCGGCCAGATGTCGGCGGAGCAAGAGGTGAGCAGTTCAGGCGCCACCTCGTCGATAATGGCTTTGACTGCTGCTTCGTTGTGGCGATTGCGATAACTGTGTAACAGCGACACCACAATGCCCTGACAACCCGCCGCACGCGCCTGATCAATGGCATCCAGCACACATTGCCGATCCACTGGCTGCAACACCGTGCCATGGCGGTCGGTGCGCTCTTTGATGGCAAACACCCGATCGCGGGTAATCAACGGTGCCGGACGTCGCGAAAAGAGATCGTGAATATGGGGAATTTTAAGACGCGCCAGCTCCAGCACATCACAAAATCCTTCGGTGGCAAATAGCGCCAGCCGCACGCCACGTCGCTGGATGACCGCGTTGATGCCCACGGTGGTGCCGTGGGTAAAGTAGTCAATATGCTGGGTTTCAATACCGTCACGCTGCTGCAACTGCGACAGCCCGGTGAGGATTTCGCTGCCGGGCTGATCCGGTCGCGACAGGACTTTTAAGGTATGAATCTGATGAGTCTGTTCATTCAGCACGGCAAAATCCGTAAAGGATCCGCCAATATCAACGCCAACGCGGTAACCCATGGTGAGAAAACTCCGTTATCAGGAGAGAGGAAATTCCATCAGTTTTTGCGGATCCTGCACCACGCGCCAGCCAAGGCGCTGATACAGCTGATGGGCATCATTAGTAGAAAGCATCCAGCGGTGCACCGTGGCTAACTCCGGGTGCGCACGCACACAGGTCGCCAGCCAGCTGCCCAGTCCATGTCCCCGCCAGTTTTCGTCGATCATTACATCGCACAACCACCCGAATCGGGTGTAATCCGTCACCAGTCGCGCAAAGCCAATCTGCTGTTGCTGATGGTAAACACCAAACGGCAACGAGCCAGCAAATGCGCGCTCGGTTTTGGCGCGTGGCTGCGCGTTGGCCCAGTAAGACTTCTCAGTCAATTGCTGGTGGATGTAATCCATATCAAGGCGCTGACGATCGGTAGAGATGGTGAACTCGTCGCGCTGCCATTGATGATCGGCAAGGGTTAAAGCGGTCATGGCAACTCCTTGTAAAGCGATAAATTGAGTGTACGGATATGCAGGCACAGGACGCGCGTGAAGCCACGACCGGAACAGTAAAGATAAAGGGAATTTACGGCAGAGAAGAAATTTTATGCTGTGGCAGATGCGTACGGAGGTTCTGGGGCAAATAGCGGTTTTGAAACAATACCTTCTCCCTGTCTGGGAGAAGGTCAGGATGGGGTCAATTACACACTAAAATCCACAGAATTATGCTTAGCAATCAGCGATCGCAATGGAACGGTGCTTTTCATAATCGGGGATTTGATCACGATATAGCTGAAGTACTTATCGATGCCGATTTGTGCGTCCAGCATCTTCTCAATCACTTCCTGGTAGTGCTCGATACTGCGGGTAATAAAGCGCAGCAAATAGTCGTAGCCGCCGGTAATCAGATGGCATTCCATCAGCTCATCCACGTCGCGAACCGAATTTTCGAATTTCATAAAATCTTCGCGTCGATGGCCCGAGAGCGTGACCTCGGTGAACACCGTAACGGAATCGGTAATTTTGGTCAGATTGATGTGGGCTTCATAGCCGGTAATAAATCCAGCCTGCTCCAGGCGCTTCACCCGTTGCAGACAAGGGCTGGGCGAAAGTCCTACGGCGTCGGCGAGATTGACGTTGCTGATACGGCCATCTTTTTGTAGTTGCACCAGGATGTTGATGTCGATGCGGTCGAGTTTCATTAAGCCGTTCATAGCACCCCTCATTGTTGACCAATCGCGCAGGCTGATACGATGGTATATCACGCTTTGACGTGACGGCGCTAGCGACTTCCGCACGCCACGTCATTCATTGGTCGAGTCAATAATTCCAGAGATATCAATGAGGAAGCCGGATTTATCCCAGGCGACCACTGGCACGGGCCAGCGCAATATCAAAGATATGTAACGCTTCTTCCAGTTGAGAATCTGTGGTCACCAGTGGCGCGAGGAAGCGCACCACGTTGCGATGCAGGCCGCATTTGATCAGCAACAGACCTTCCTGGCAGGCGCAGTCGAGGATTTTCTGCGTCATCGCTGCGTCAGGGCGCTTAGTTTCGAAGTCGATGATCTCCACCGCCTGCATAAAGCCCACGCCACGTACTTCACCAATGCAGGCATATTTCTCCGCCAGCTGTTGCAGACGTGCATTCAGCTGTTCACCCAGCTGATTGCTGCGCGCCAGCAGATTGTCGTTTTCCAGCAGGTCCAGCACCGCCAGCGCCGCCGCACAGCCCAGCGCGTTACCGCCATAGGTGCCGCCAAGACCGCCCGGCAATGGCGCATCCATGATGGCCGCTTTGCCGACTACGCCGGAAATCGGCAGACCGCCCCCCAGACTCTTCGCCACGGTCACCAGATCCGGTGTAATGCCCAGTTGCTCGAAGGCGAACAGCGTACCGGTGCGACCAAATCCGGTCTGCACTTCATCGAGAATCAGCACGATTCCGTGTTTTTCGGTAATGCGACGCAGCGCTTGCATAAAGTTCGCACCCGCTGGCAGGAAGCCACCGTCGCCCTGAACAGGCTCGATAATGATTGCTGCCACACGCTCCGGCAGGATCTGCACGGCGAACAACTGTTCCAGCGCTTGCAGGCAGTCATCATCGCTGACGCCATGGAAGGCATTAGGATAAGGCAGGCGATACACCTCTGAGGCGAACGGGCCGAAGTTCTGTTTATACGGCTGGCTCATCCCCGTCAGGGTACAGCCTAGCAACGTACGCCCATGGAAGGCACCATCAAACGCGATAATGCCGCTGCGGTTGGTGTGCGCACGGGCAATTTTCACCGCATTTTCTACCGCTTCCGCCCCGCTGGTGAAGAACACGCTTTTGAAATCTTCACCTTTGCCGACCAGCGCATTCAGGCGCCGCGCCAGTTCGATGTAACCGGGATAGGCAACAACCTGGAAGCATGCGTGTGACACCAGTCCAAGCTGTTTCGTCACCGCATTCACCACTGCCGGATGGTTATGACCCACGTTGAGCACGCCAATCCCGCCGACAAAATCGAGATAGCGATTGCCCTCAACATCCCATACTTCACTGCCCTTTGCCCGTTCAATCACCAACGGATGCGCGGTGACCACACCACGCGGCACGTTCTGTTCACGTGCATCCAGTAACAGGCCGTTATCGCTATACGTTTGCTGCTCCGCCATGACATTCTGCATTTTCAAAATCCTCATCCACGTAACGTTCGGTTGGCTCAAGTATCGCAACCCGTTGGTTTCTCACGCTGCCGTAATCAGCAAAGCAGCGGCATTTCGTTTCAAAATCTTCTGCCAATCAGCAGGGAAATTCTGCACGCAGCGCGTGGCGGGCGATGGCCGTCAAAGTCTGAATACCGTGCGGGATCAGTGCGTCGTTAAAGTCGTAAGAGGAGTGGTGCAAGGGCTGGCTGGGTGCCGATCCGATCCATAGATAAGCCCCCGTTCTGGCCTGCAACATAAAGGCAAAATCTTCCGAGGTGAGAGCAGGCTGTCTGGCTTGTTCAGCAGGGATGCCTGCCTCACGCAGGGCATCCAGCGCCAGTTGCGCAGCACCCGCTTGATTGACCGTGGCCGGGTAATAACGCAGATAGCTTACCTCTGCCTGCAGACCGTGCGCCGCCGTGACATGTTGCGCCATTTCACGCAGGCGGCTTTCAATGATGTCCTGCGCCGCTGGGCTGAACGTACGTACCGTGCCGGTGATACTGGCCTCCGCCGGAATCATGTTGTGTGAGAAACCGCCCTGCATGCGCGTCACCGTAAGCAAACCCGGCTCGCACGGGTCAAGTGCGCGCGCCACCAGCGTATTGAGCTGCACCACCAATTCACTGGTGGCCAGCAAGGTGTCACGCGTCAGGTGTGGCTGTGCCGCATGACCACCACCGCCCTTTACCGTGATATCAAAACGGTCCGCCGCCGCCATAATGGCACCCGGCCGCGTCTGCACTTCGCCCAGAGGCAGTTCAGGCCAGTTATGCAGGGCAAATACCGCATCGCAAGGGAATTGCTGGAACAGGCCGTCATCGATCATCGCTTTCGCGCCGGCTAAACCTTCTTCCGCTGGCTGGAAGATAAACACCAGCGTGCCGTCAAAATCGCCCTGCTGAGCCAACTGGATAGCCGCGCCCAGCAGCATCACCGTGTGACCGTCATGACCGCAGGCGTGGCAGACATTATCATGCACACTTTTCCACGGCTGGGTGCCGTTATCCTGCATCGGCAGCGCATCCATGTCCGCGCGCAGACCTATCATGCGCGGGCTATTCCCACATTTCAGTACACCGACCACGCCGGTTTTACCCAGGCCGCGATGCACCTCAATGCCGTGCTCTTGCAGCACCTGCGCCACGATGTCGCTGGTGCGCGTTTCCTGATAGCCCAGTTCGGGATGGGCGTGCAGATCCCGTCGCAGAGCGACTAATTGATCCCGTTGCATATCAGTATCCCCGGTTACGATCGATAAGGCCGACCATGGGTTCGCCACGTTGATAGCGGCGCAGGTTATCGAGTAGCGCAGCCACCGCGCTGTCGGTTTGCGTCTGGCTGGCAATGTGCGGTGTGAGCCAGATCGCCGGATGCTGCCAGAAAGGATGCTCTGGCGGTAAAGGTTCCGGATCGGTGACGTCGATCACCGCGGCACTCAGTTGCCCACTCTCAAGCGTCGTCAGTAAATCGTCATCATTGAGCTGAGGGCCACGCCCGACCTGCACCAGCGCCGCACCGTGCGGCAACCTGGCAAAAAGACCCGCGTTGAGCATGCCGCGGGTGCTGTCGGTGAGCGGCAGCAAACACACCAGAATCTCACTGTGCGCCAAAAACGCCTCTAACTGTTCAGCACCATGCCAGCAGCGCACGCCGTCGAGTTCGCGCGGGGTGCGGCTCCAGCCTGCACAGTCAAATCCCAGTGACACCAGCTGTTTTAGCGCTGCCTGCCCCAGTTCACCCAGCCCCATTACGCCAACACGACGTTGATGGGCGGTACGAATCGGATGCGTTTGCCACTGCGCCGCGCGCTGTTGCTGGAAATAGCGCGGCATGTCGCGATGCAATCCCAGCACGGCAAAGGTGACATACTCCACCATGCCTTGCGTTAAGCCGGGTTCAATCATGCGCACCACCGGCAACTCTGGCGGTAACAGGCTCAGGTCGAATTGATCGGCCCCCGCGCCCACAGAGAGTAAGGCCTTGAGATTTGGGAAGGTGGTCATCACCGCTTCTGGCGGCTGCCATGCGATAAGAAATTCAACCTCCGAGGCATCGCCGATATCTGGCCAGATATGCATCTGCACATCGGGAGCATGTTCAGCCAGCCAGCGCTGCCAGTGGACACCGCGCGTGGCTTCTGATTTATAAACGATATGCATCAGGCCATCGCCTGGGTCATTAACCCAAATGCCTGCATCTCACCGGCTTGCGGTGACCACGGCATTCCCCGATACATGGTGGTCGGCGCGTCAACCTTGACCAGCCCTAAACTCACCAGCCAGTTTGCCAGTGGCAGCGCGCTGTCGGTGTCGATGCGGACAAACTCACCGCCCAGCCCTTGCATCAGCGCGGCCACCAGCGCCTGCGCGACATCAACATGGCGCGCAATCACCGGGCCAATTGCCCAGCCATGCCCAAAACGGCGCAGGCTGGCAAAACCCTGCACCTGTTGCTGCGGATCTTGCAGTAACACGGTCTGTTGATCGGCAACCAGCGTTTTTATCAGTTGCGGGCGCCACATGCCGTGCGCCTGATGATCCAACTCAGTGAGCAATTCAACGTCATCGGCTTCAGCATTGCGCAGCGTTAACCCCGTCGGGATGTTGACGGCGGGCACCGCTGCCAGTTCACGCGTCTGGTGCTGCTGAATGGTGCCTTTCACCACAAAACCCAGTTTCTCGTATAGCCCCTGGCCCATTTCGGTAGCATGCAGGCGAATCACGCAATCCGGGAATTTCTCCATCACCGCCAGCATCAACTGTTTGCCAATTCCCCGTCCCTGGCAGGCTGGATTCACCACCACCAAACCAATGGTTGCCGCGCTGTCACCCCAGCGCCAACCGAAGGCGCTGCCGACAAACTGCCCCTGCTCTTCCGCCACCACGCCCTCACCCAGCGCCAGCGCCTGCTGCCAGTCTTCACGGCGATGTGGCCACTTAAGCTGTTGGGTGATGGCATAGCCATGTTCAATATCATCCTGCGTCATGGCGCGTAATGTGATCATTTGCTGCTCCTGGTTTGAGGCCGCCATAAATGGCCACCTGACAAATTCTTTGCGCGGCTGCCACAGGGTGGGCACGCATGTACGCTGGCTTGCACCATCTCTATTCCGCTTTCAGCACTTCTTCGTGCTCGTCCAGCCAGCCTTGACGCAGTTCCGGTACGGCTCGCTTCAGGCGTTCAAAATAAAGCTCACTGGTGGGTTTATCATAATCAGCACGGGAAATCTGCGTCACGATGCGACCGGATTTCATTACCACGATGTCGTCGCATACGGCGCGAACCGCGTGCATGTCGTGACTGATAAACAACACTGACAGCCCTAACTCACGGCGTAGCTCACTGATCAGATCCAGCACCGCCGCCGCGACCACGGTATCTAGTGCCGAGGTGACTTCATCACACAGAATCAGATCCGGCTCCGCCGCCAGTGCACGCGCCAGATTCACGCGCTGCTTCTGTCCGCCCGACAGCGCCCAGGGGCGACGCCACAACACGGTGCGTGGCAGTTTCACCAAATCCAGCAGTTGATGCAGACGGCGCTGCAGTTCGGGCCCTTTCAGTCCGTGAAACAGCGTCAGCGGACGTGAAAGAATGCGCTCAACGCTGTGCGCGGGATTGAGCGCCGTATCCGCCATCTGGAACACGTACTGGATACGGCGCAGTTCATTGTCGGGACGCTTGTGCATGTCACCGTTGATATAGTGACCATTAAACAGAATATGACCGTGACTCGGGGCATTAAGGCCGGCAATCGCATGCGCCAGCGTGGTTTTACCCGAACCCGACTCGCCGATAATGCCAATCGCTTGCCCTTTCCACAGCTTGAGATTGATATCTTCCAGAATCAGCGTTTTCGGTTTGCCCTCACTGTCACGCGAGCCATAACCGGCGCTGAGATCGCGCACTTCCATCAGCGGCTGTGCATCAGCCTCTGCACAGGTCCAGCTGCTCTCGCGCTCTTTCTGACGAGCGGCATCCATCAGCAGTTGGGTATATTCGGCCTGCGGCGCACCAATCAGCCGCTCTGTGGAACCATATTCCGCCATTTTTCCGCGCAGCAGCACCAGAATGCGGTCGGCCATCTGCGCCACCACCGCCAGATCGTGACTGACATAGATAGCTGTGACACCGCGCTGTGCCACTACGCGACGAAACGCTTTTAGCACTTCAACCTGTGTCGTGACATCCAGGGCGGTGGTCGGCTCGTCAAGGATCACCACATCCGGGTCGCCAATCAGTGCCATGGCCGTCATCAGACGTTGCAGCTGTCCGCCAGAGACCTGATGCGGGAAACGGTCGCCAATGGTGTCAGGATTCGGCAGTGCCAGCTCGCGAAACAGCGTGATCGCCTTCTCTTTGGCGGCTTTGCGTTTCATGGTGCCATGGATCACCACTGGCTCGATAACCTGGTCGAGAATACGCATCCCCGGGTTGAAGGAGGCTGCTGCACTTTGGGCGATGTAGGCCACTTTGTTGCCGCGAAATTCGCGCAGCTGGCCGGGCGACAGACTACGCACATCGGTGCCCGCCAGATGAATGTTGCCCTCGGCGATGCGACAGCCGTGGCGCGCATAGCCCATCAGCGCCATGGCGATGGTGGTTTTACCCGAACCGGATTCACCGATCAGCGCCAGCACTTCGCCTTTTTGTACGGTAAAACGGATATCAGAAACCAGATCGATCTCTTCGCCCTTATCCGTCTCGGCGGTGACACGCAGGTTTTCAACGGAGATCACGGGCATGGCTGTATGGGGTGTCACGTTCATGCTCCCTCCTTCGCCAGCGTCAGCGGACGCATCTGTTGCAGGCTGTCAATAAACAGGTTGGCGCCGATGGTTAAACTGGCAATCGCCACTGCCGGCATCAATACCGCAGGCGAACCGTTAAACAGGCCTTGTAGATTTTCACGTACCAGCGTGCCCCAATCAGCATAAGGTGGTTGCACGCCTAAGCCCAGGAAGCTCAAGCCGCTGAGTAACAGCACGATATAGACAAAACGCAGGCCAAAATCGGTGAGCATCGGATGCACCATATTCGGCAGAATGTCATGGATAGCCACGTACCAGCGGCTTTCGCCACGCAGTCGTGAAGCACGGACATAATCCATATTGCGCAAACTGCTGGCCATAGCGAACGCGATACGGAACGCACCGGGCCAGTAGGTGAAGATGGCTGTCAGAATCAGCATCGGCAGCGAGGAACCAAACACGGCCACAATCATCAGCGACAGCACTTTGCCTGGCAGCACCAACATGGCATCGTTGATGCGGCCCAGCAACTCTTCGAGCCAGCGTCCTGCAACGGCGGCCAGCAGCGCCAGCAAGGTGCCAATTAAACTGGCACCCAGCGCAGCGGTCAACGCCAGACCAATGGAGAACTTCGCACCGTATAAGATGCGGCTGAGGATATCGCGACCGAGATAATCGGTGCCCAGCAGGTTGTCAGCGGTCATCCCTCCTAGCATCGGGCCACCACCGATATCCTCTACGCTATGCGGCGCCAGTTGATTGCCGAACAGCGCCATCAGTACCCAAAACAGAGAGATTGCCAGGCCAATGCGACCGGAGATCGACAGCGACTGAAAGATACGTACAGGAAGCAGCAAGCTATTCATCAGCTCCTCCATTTTGGGTTAAAGGCGATAGTCAGGATGTCAGCAATCAGCAGCAGCACCAGATAACAGGCGGCGAACATCATCACGCATAGCTGCACCACCGGCAGATCGCGATTACTCACGGCATCCACCAGCGCACTGGCGAGACCGGGGTAGCTGAAGATCGACTCAATAATGATCACGCCACCAAACAAGTAAGACAGGCTGAGCGAAATGGCGTTGGCAATCGGTCCCACCGCATTCGGCAGCGCATGACGCAACACGGCACGCAGCGGCGAGACCCCTTTCAGCAACGCCATCTCAAGATACGGGCTGTCGAGCTGATTAATGATCGCCGAACGCGTCATCCGTGCCATCTGCGCCACCAATACGCAGCACAACGTCAGTACCGGCAGTGCATAGGCTTTCAAATAACTGACGAGATCCATATCGGGGCTGCCAAACGACATTGCCGAGACCCAATGCAGTTTGACCGCGAAGATCAACACCGCCACGGTGGCCACCAGAAACTCCGGTACGGCCACTGTCGCCATGGTGGCGATCACCAGGAATCGATCCAGCGTTGAACCGCGATTCATAGCGGCCAGAATGCCGATCACCAGCGCCAGAGGGACGCAGATCACCGTAGTGATGCCTGCCAGTTCCAGCGTGGCAGGAATACGCTGCCCCACCAGTTGCGTCACTGGCAGATGACTGGCAAACGAGGTACCAAAATCACCCTGCAACATTCCACCGAGCCAGCTGAAGTAGCGCATCAATAACGGCTGGTCGAGACCCAGCTGCTGGCGTAACGCCGCCACCGTTTCCGGCGTGGCGTTTTGCCCCAGGATCATCTGCGCGGCATCGCCGGGCAGCAGGCTGGTGATAAAAAACACCACCGCCGAGACGATAAGCAAGGTCAGGATGCCCGCACCTGCACGCCGGGCAATCAGAAACAACATGTATCGGTTCATCGGCGTTCTCCTCTGACGGATGACGGATTAGGCTTTCAGCCAGGCGAACTCATGGAAGCGGTAACCCATCATCATGCCGCTTGGCCAGGCTTCAACACCGCCCACTTTTTTACTGTACCCGTCGAGGGTACTGATAAAGGTGGGGATGATGGTGCCGCAGTGGTCATAGATCAGCTTCTGCATATCGCCATACATCTGCTTGCGTTTGCCCTGATCGCGCTCACCGCGTGCGGCGACGACCAACTGATCAAACTGATCGTTCTTCCAGCCCGATTCATTGTTGGCCGCGCTCGACATATAGAACTGAGAGAACAGCATATCCAGCGTTGGACGCGGGTTGATCGAGCCATAACCCACCGGGTCTTTAGTCCAGTGTGTTGACCAGTAGCCGTCATACGGCACGCGACGCACCTTAACGTTCAGCCCGGTGTTACGTGCCACCTGCTGGATTAACTGCCCCCCTTCCACCGCACCTTCAATGTTTGGTGTGGTGATGATCTCTACCGTTGCGCCCTTCATACCGGCTTTCTCGATATGGAATTTGGCCTTTTCGGCATCCAGCGGACGCGGTTTGAGATCGGCGTTAAACAGCGGATGCCACGGCGGCACGGGGGTGTCGTTACTGATATCACCGTAGCCTTGCAGCACGGTTTTCAGCACGATGTCACGCGGCTGCAGATATTTCATCGCCAACACGAAATCCTCGCTGCTGCCCGGCTTCATGTCGGTGCGGATAATCAGGTTGGTGTACATCCCCGCCTTGCTCTCCAGCACGGCGAAGTCTTGCGTGGCTTTCAAACGATTACTGTCGGCTGCGCTCAGGGTCGAAACGATATGTAAGTCACCCGACATTAGCGCATTGACACGTGCCGCCTGATCGGTGACGCCCAGCAGTTCGATTTCGTCGAGATGTGGCAAGCCGGGCTTGTAGTAGTTTGGGTTCTTCACGCCAACAGAGCGTACGCCCGGCGTGAACTCTTTCAATTTGAACGGCCCCGTGCCTATACCCTTACTGAAGTCTTTGGTGCCATGCTGCACAATCAGGAATGGGGCACTGGCGAGCATATAAGGCACGTCAAAGTTGGCGCTGCTCAGCTCAAGTGTGACTTCGTTATCGTTCACCGCCGTGAAGGTTTTGAACTGATCGGCCAGCTTGAAGGCATTGGAAGCCACGGCGGGATCTTTGTGGCGGCTGAGTGAGTAAATGACGTCTTTCGCGGTGAGAGGTTTACCGTCGTGGAACGTGACCCCTTTGCGCAATTTAATGTGCCAGGTGACACCATCCGAAGACTCCACGGACTCCGCCAGCCCCGGTTGAATCGCCAACTTTTGGTCGAGTTCGGTCAGGCCGCTGTAGACCATAAACTGGCGGGTATAGTCACCGCTGTTATTGCCTTTGGCAGGATCGAGTGTGTCAGTAGCGGAGGCGTTGGACATGGCTGCGCGCATCTTGCCGCCTTTCACCGGTGTTTCAGCCGCAAAGCTCATCTGCGGAAAACCTATCAAGCCGCTGCTCATGACAGCACCCGCAGACAACAACTTCATCAGGCCACGACGTGACAGGGATCCCTCAGTCAGCATACGTGTCAGGGCCGGATTTACAGCGTCAGACTCTTTATCGATTTTACTCATCTGCACACCCTCAATATGAAAAGTGGTTTGTTTTGATAATCGAGCGTCAATCAGATCGCCATTAATGTGGCCCCTACCAAACCGGATAGCGTCCGCATGAATGCCAAATCAATGACACCTTAGGATGTGCATTTATGCGTTCCCCTCGAAAGCATTCCCCTGGCGCGCATCAATAGCGACCTGAAGAATCCCATCGTAGAGTGCACATTGATGCGCACCGGATTAACGATCAGGAGAGCCGATCCTTAGCCTTGTAATACAGCCCCGCGAGAGGCAAAAACCAGGGTTTCCCGTGGTAACCGGGCAGCGCAGGCCATGTATCGCGCTGCCAGGGATTTTCGTTACGCTTTTCTGCCAGTAAATCGGCCATCACCCGCCCCATCCACACCGACATCTGTGTGCCGTGGCCGCTGTAGCCCAGTGAATAGAACACGCCATCGTGCTCACCCGCATGCGGCAGGCGATCGGACGTCATATCCACCATGCCGCCCCAGCAGTAATCGATGCGCGATTGGCCCAGCTGCGGGAACAGCGCGGTCATCGCGGCGCGCAACACTTCGCCGCTGCGCGTATCCGAGGTCGGATTGCTGACGGCAAAACGTGCGCGCCCCCCAAACACCAGGCGACGATCGGCAGTGGTGCGGAAGTAGTTGCCGATGTTCAGCGAGGTGACATAGGTGCGGTCTTTGGGCAGCACTTGTTCAATCAGCGCATCACCCAGCGGTTCAGTCACCACGATAAAGCTGCCTACCGGCACGATGCGGCGCTGGAACCACGGGAACGGCCCTTCATTCGATACGCCGGTGGCCATCATGACTTTTTCCGCGATGATCTCGCCCTGGGCGGTAGTGACGCGATGACGGTAGCCATCCAGACGCGTCAAGCCGGTCACCGCGTGATGGGGAAAGATCTTCGCTCCCGCGCGGGCTGCGGCATTGGCGAGACCAATGCCGAACTTGCCCATATGCATCTGGCCACCGCGTTTTTGCAGTAAGCCACCGTGGAGGGCATCGCTGCCGACTTCACGGCGAATCTCATCTTTGCTGATCAACTCGATTTCCGGGTCAACTGTGTCACGCATCAGTTGCCATGCACTGCGCAGTCCGGGGAAATGCGACGCTTTGCTGGCGAGCTTGAGCTTTCCGCACAGGCGAAAATCACAATCAATCTGCTCTTCCCGCACCAGTTGCTGGACATAACTCACGGCGTCATCAAAAGCCCGATAGAAGCGACTGGCTTGCTCGATCCCCTGGCTGGCTACCAGCGAAGCAAAGTTTTGCGATACGCCGGTATTGCAGTGCCCACCGTTACGTGCGGAGGCCTGACTCATCACGTTGCCACTTTCCAGCACCACCACGTTGATGCCCTGTCGTGCAAGATTCAGTGCGGTTGAGATGCCGGTAAAACCGCCGCCAATCACCACGACGTCGGCCACCGACGGCAGTGCTCCACTCGCTGCGCCGGTAAACGCCGGTGCGGTGGCTTGCCAGAATGATTCGAGTTTCATCGCCGCCTCCGGGCTTAGAGTCCAACGACAGCGGGCAGACCGCCGATGTCTTTAATCTCGGTATATTGGTACGCCGGGTTGGCCGGATCGTGGCCACGATTGACCCACACTTTGTTTTTAATGCCCATGTCGTAGCAGGTCATCAGGTCATAGCGCAGGCTGGAGGAGACATGCAGAATCTCTTCCGGGCCGCAGTTCAGCTTATCCAGCATGTATTCAAAGCCCTTCATCTGCGGCTTATACGCCCCGACTTCTTCGGCGGTAATGGTCATGTGGATCGGTGCGCCGAGACGCGGCACATGATGGGGAATCAAATCGTTCATTGAGTTGGTGAGCAGCACCAGTGGGAACTCTTTCGCCACTTTGGCGAGTCCCGCGGGCACGTCTGGGTGCGGCCCCCAGGTGGCGCAATCGGTGTAGATAAAGTCGCTATCGGCTTTGCTCCACTGCACGCCCCATTTTTTACAGGTGCGTTCCAACGCATCGCTGACGACGTCGTAGTAAGGTTTCCACGCCCCCAGCACTTCATCGCGGCGATAGATGGCGAAATCGGTGGTGAAGGCCAGCATCTCTTGCGCTGACACCCGATCTTTGAAGCAGCGCTCTGCCGCTCCTGCCATGTCAAAGTTAATCAGGGTGCCGTAGCAATCAAATGTGATGAATTTCGGTTTAAACAGTGCCATGACGCGACCTCGTCGTTGTCTGATACGTGAATTTAGAAATCGATTAATACACTCTTCTGGCGCTGGCAGGCCTGAAACGCCTGACGCCCCAGATCCTTGCCAATACCGGAGCCCAGGAAGCCGCCGGTGGGAATAATGAAATCGCCGGATCGACCGTAGCGGTTGATCCATACAGTGCCGGACTCAATGGCACGCATCGCTCGCATGGCTCTCGGCAGGCTCAGCGTATGCACGCCGGCACATAGCCCATAGGTTTCGTGCGCCGCCAGCGCGAGCCCTTCTTCTTCGCTGTCAAACTCCTGCACGGTGAGCACCGGGCCAAAGATCTCCTGCTGCACCGCCGGGTTATCAGCCGCCACACCACATAACAGCGTAGGCTGCCAGAACCAACCTTCGGCGGTATCCGCAAAACGTTCGCCGCCCACTAACACTTCTGCGCCCTGCGCTTTGGCTTCGGCGATCACCGATGCCACCTTGTTGCCCTGGCGCTCATCGATCAGCGGCGCATAACGGCTGCTGTCTTGCCAGGTGACACCCGGCTGCGGCTGCTGGCAGAGCGCCACCAGGCGATCCAGCAGCGGTTGAGCAATGCCACGTTGCACAATCAAGCGAGTACCCGCGACGCATGCCTGTCCACCGTTGGCGGTGAAGCCGCGCAGGATGCGCTGTGCCAGGACATCGATATCGCCCGCATCATCGAACACCAGCTGTGGGCTTTTGCCACCTAACTCCAGCGTGACAGGCTTCATGCCATGCTTTGCTGCGTCACTCATGATGCGTGCGCCCGTCACCGTGGAACCGGTGAACGAGACTTTGCGTACCAGCGGATGGGTGACCAGCGCGCTGCCGGTCACTGCACCACTGCCCTGCACAATATTCAGAATGCCCGCCGGTAAACCGGCCTGCACCGCCAGTTCCGCCATACGTACGGTAGAGAAAGGTGTCAGCTCCGAAGGTTTCAGCACCACGGCATTACCCGCTGCCAGTGCAGGACCGCATTTCCACGAGGCCATCGACAGCGGGAAATTCCACGGTGTAATCGCGCCAATCACGCCGTATGGCTCCGAAATCAGCATCCCAAGGCTGCTTTCCTGCGTCGGGAACAGATCGCCACTGTATTTGTCTGCGCACTCGGCATAGAAACGGATGGCCTCTGCGGTAAACGGAATCTCATGCTGTACCACATCGCTAATCGGCCGCGTCGACCCCAGCGCTTCGAGCTGAGCCAGTAACGGATCGCTTTCAATCAGATCCGCCCAGCGGCGTAACACTTTTCCACGTTGCCGTGGTGGGCAACTGCGCCAGCCACTGGTTTTCAGCGTTTCATGGGCCAGGGTGACAGCCCTATCAACATCGCTGGCCTGGGCTTCGCTCAGCTCGGCATAGACTTTGCCATCAGATGGCCTTTTTACGGCAAAACGCGCGCCCTGGGTGGAAACATGCTGACCACCAATATAATGGCCAATCGGGAGAGAAACTTTTTCAGGGTCGAAACTTAACATGGAAAATTCCTTATTTGTTACACCCATCACATGTGCGCCAATTAACGATTTGCACTACATTTATCTGTCACGTTAATAAGCTAATGCAGAAAGTATGCCAGCCCAGTAAAAAATAAAAATGCGTAAAAAACAGCCCAGAAAAATTTTCTGCCGTATTGAAGAGGGAAAATTTGCGGATTTGCCGAAGGAATAAACAGATGATTTACTTCACAAAATTCGTGCATCCCTACGGTGCAGCTCGCACGAAACTTGCACTAAAACGGTGATGGGCCGGAAAAGTATGACGCCGCGCACAAAATAAAACAGCGCCGTGAACCTGAGGTTACCGGCGCTGTTTATGAAATGGGTGATGAAAGTCATTATGCGCAATGAATTGCGCGATTACCTATTTGGAGCGGTACGATTTAACACGCATTGCTGCATTTATAAACTGCCCATATGAAACGTTTTCTGCTCCAGATACTCTTCAATTCCATAGCGCGAACCTTCACGTCCTAAACCGGATAATTTAATTCCGCCAAAAGGCGCCGCATCTAAAGATATCGCACCGGTATTAAAACCGACCATGCCAAATTCTAATGATTCCGCCACGCGCCAGGCTCGACGTATATTCTCCGTAAAGAAATATGCGCCCAATCCATAAGGCGTGTCATTCGCCATGCGTATCGCCTCCTCTTCGGTATCGAAGACAAAAAGCGGTGCGACGGGGCCGAAGGTTTCTTCATGCGCAATGCGCATACTGCTGGTGACATTACCCAACACGGTCGGCTCAACAAAGGTGCCATTCGCTGCACTGATCCCGCCACGCAGCAAGATCGCTCCCTGGCTAAGCGCATCATCAATATGGCTGTTCACCTTCTCAACAGCGCGATCGTTAATCAGTGGCCCAATCGTGCTACTGGGTTCAAAGCCATCCCCCACTTTAAGGGTTGCCACTGCCTCCAGGAGTTTCTCGCTGAAACGCTCATAGATACCGCGTTGCACCAAAATGCGATTGGCGCAGACGCAGGTCTGACCGGCATTACGGAATTTACTCGCCATGACGCCAGGGATAGTGACATCGAGATCGGCATCATCAAACACAATCAGTGGCGCATTACCGCCCAGTTCCAGGCTAAGGCGTTTAATGCTGTCGGCACTTTGTTGCATCAGCAGTTGGCCGACGCGTGTGGATCCGGTAAAGGAGATTTTGCGCACCGTGCGGCTGGCAGTCAGCGTGCTGCCGATCTCGGTGGGTAATCCGGTGAGCACCTGAAGTACGCCAGTGGGAAAACCTGCCCGCTCTGCCAGCACCGCCAGTGCCAGAGCCGACAGCGGCGTCAGTTCAGAAGGTTTGACGATGATCGGGCAACCGGCGGCCAGCGCAGGTGCCACTTTGCGGGTAATCATCGCAATCGGGAAATTCCACGGCGTAATCGCTGCGGCCACGCCAACGGGTTGTTTCAGAACCAGAATGCGGCGGTCTTCACTGGGCGCCGGAATGGTATCGCCATAGATGCGGCGTGCCTCTTCAGCGAACCATTTAACAAAGCTGGCACCGTACAACACCTCGCCTTTCGCTTCTGCCAATGGCTTGCCCTGCTCGGCGGTCATGATGACCGCCAGATCGTCCGCGTTATCAAGAATCAGCTGATGCCACTTATCCAGCAGCGCGGCGCGCGATGCATTTGGGGTTTTGCCCCAGCTGACACGCACCGACTCAGCATAATCTATTGCCTGCTCGGTTTCGGCTGCACCCAGTGCCGGAATAGTGGCAATCTGTTGCTGAGTGGAGGGATCGATCACCGGCAGCGTGGCCCCGGCGTGCGCGTCCTGCCAGCGCCCGCCAAACAACGCCTGCTGGCGTAACAGTTCTGCATCTTTTAGTTGAATCCGCGACATTTTCATCCCCTTTATCCTGTTCATTTCACTGTAACGTGGCGCAGCAGTGCAGGATGTTTTTCTAAGGGGTGGAAACCGGGCCAGGATGTGTTTTAGCGCGCCAAAAGAAATTTTATGCTGTGCATAAATGCGTCATTGATTACGGTGAGGTTTGTTGCCAGGAGCGCATGAATGCGTCATTGATTACGCTGCGGTTTGAGGCCAGGCGCGCAGGAATGCGCACCCTGTAGGAAAGGTGTGGTCGCCATTTATGACGACCACTGCATTAAATCTGGAAATCGATAGCAGGTTCAGACTCCGTTTCATAGGAGAGCGCCTGACGCTTAATCTCCTCCAGCGACAGATTGGCGTTACACAGTTCCAGAAACTGCCAGACGTAATTGCGTTGCAGCTGGCCGCGCTTCAATCCTAGCCATACGGTGTTGGCATCAAACAGATGATGGGTGTCGATTTTCACCAAATCTTCACCTTCATAAATGTCGCACGCCTGATCAGCCAGGATGCCGACGCCGAGACCCAACTCAACATAGGTTTTCACCACGTCGGAGTCCTGCGCGCTGAGCACGATATCCGGCTTGATACCCGCCGCCTGGAATGCACGGTCCACTCGCGAGCGACCGGTGATACCCTGCCGATAAGTGATCAGCGGATGGCGGCTCAAACTGGCCAGCGTCACCGGCTGATGCTGCAGCAATTCATGGTCATGCGGCACTAACAACGAGTGATGCCAGCTAAACCACGGGAAAGCCGCGAGACTACTGTTATTCACCAGCTGCTCGGAAGCAATGCCAATATCGGCTTCGCCCGCCAGCAACATGGACACGATCTCCTGCGGCGATCCCTGATTGAGTTCAAGACGCACATTGGGATAGAGCTGACGAAATGCTTTTATCACGCGCGGCAGGCTATAACGTGCCTGGGTATGCGTAGTGGCAATGGTTAGCACGCCGCTGGTTTCATTGGTAAACACATCCGCCAGGCGACGTACTTTGCCAGCTTCATCCAGGATGCGTTCAGCAATGGTCAACAGCGCCTTGCCCGGTTCTGTCATGCCTAACAGTCGCTTGCCACGACGGATAAAAATCTCGACGCCGAGTTCATCTTCCAGATCGCGAATATGGCGGCTAACCCCGGATTGCGAGGTGAACAACGTATTCGCCACTTCTGTCAGGTTGAATTCGCAACGAGCCGCTTCGCGTATAATTTTAAGTTGCTGGAAATTCACACCCTTTTCTCCTGTTCCCTGCCCTGTTTCGTCCATGTTATGAAGTTGGCGTCATTGCAGGAAATAATAAAAAACGGTGTGTTATGCGGAATAGTAATAAGTAGGGTGATTTATCTCGACGCGTTTGCGGGTGTTAAAGCGTGAAGGGGTTACCCCAGCCGTAGATAGCTGGGGTAAAGAAGAAGGGATTAACCGACCAGCATCAACTCGCGCTCTTCCGTCATCGGCTTATTCAGCAGTGACAGCAGGATGTTTTTCACTGCCTGCGCGGAAGGTGACAGTGGCAAGCGCGCAGAGATATTCAGCGAGAGCGGCAGATTCAGCGATGGGCTGTTAATACGTGCCATCCACGCGTGAGTTGAACTCACCAGGGCGCGAGCCGCTGATTCCGGCAGAACGGTCACACCCATGCCGCTGGAAACTGCGGCAGTCAGGGTTGAGATTGACTCGATTTCACCGATGATTTTTGCGCTCAGACGACGCAGCGAGAATGCTTCATCAACACGTTTGCGCACCGCGCTGTAGTCACGCGGCAGGAACAAATTCATCTGCGCCACGTCGGCGAGATCAACGGTAGCGCCCGGACATGCGGTCGCACCGACCAGATACAACTCTTCTTTCATCAATGGAATGCTGTTAATGCCGGCTGTCGGCGCACGGTCATACAGCACCGCCATATCCAGCTGACCGTTCATCACTTTTTCATTTAAAGAGGTGCCGCTATTCTCATGCAGATACACCAGTACATCCGGGAATTGTTCCCGCACCGTTTGCAGCAGCGGCATCGTCAACGAAGAAGCGGCGGTGCCCGGTGCCAGACCAATTGATACCTGACCATTTAACGCCTGGCCCGCGTTGATGACAGCCGTTTGCGCCTGTTCACACTGCCGCAGAATCGTACGAGCATGAGCATAAAGAATTTTGCCTGCCTCGGTTGGTGTTACGCCACGTTTGGTGCGAATCAGTAACTGCTGATCGAGTTCGTTTTCCAGCGTCGCAACTTGCTGGCTAAGCGCAGGCTGCGCGATGTGCAGCACTTCTGCTGCCTGAGTCAGGCTGCCGATATCGACGATTTTTACAAAGTACTTCAGTCGTCTTAAGTTCATATTGCCTCCGTCAATCCCCCGAATAACCCGTTTGGGTGTCTCAGCCTGCTGGCTTGTGTTCATGAAGTTGCAATATGCAGGCCAGGTTTATTCGAAGCGTGAAAAAGCAGTGCCAGAATATTCCTAACGGCACGGAAAATAAGCCTTTCTGATTACCTCTTAAGAGTTAATAAGCTGAGCACATGACACCGAGTGATTAAAAATAAATCAAAATGCACCACTATGGTGCGCAACTTGCGTGGCAGATGTGCAAAAAAGTGATGACCGAAAGCGTCGCAGTGGTGCATAACTCACAGAAAATGACCTAAAACGGTCAGAACGAAAGCAAACGCGGGGAAAGGAGCAGGATCAACCAGTGGGAAAACTTATTGTGAACAACGGAGCAATATGTCCTTGAGGGCGCACACAGTGCGCCCTGCAATCAGGAAGTACTATCTCTTTTTACGGTTTCTATGCATATCGATGGAAACTGCGGCGACGATAATGATGCCTTTAATGATGTCCTGCACGTAAGCATCCACACCCACGAAGGTGAATCCGCTCTTAATCAGACCCAGAATCACCGCACCAATCAGCGTCCCGGTGATGCGACCCACGCCGCCCATCAGGCTGCTACCGCCGATAACGGCTGCGGCAATCGCATCCAACTCGTACGCCATACCCATACTTGACTGACCGCTACTGACGCGCGCCGCCAGCACCACACCCGCCAGGCCAGAGAGCGCACCCGCGATGGTATAGACGATGATCAGGTATTTATTAACGTTGATCCCTGACACTTTGGCCGAAGTCATGTTGCCGCCAATTGCATACACATACTTACCGTAACGGGTATGCTTCAGGGCGATGTGGAACAGGAAGGCCACCACCAGGAAGATGATCACCGGCATCGCGCCCTGGCCGATGGAGGTAAAACCATCTGACAGGAAGCTGATCGGGTTACCTTGCGTGTAATACTGCGCCAGACCACGCGCCGACACCATCATGCCCAGTGTGGCGATAAATGGCGGGATACCGGTTTTGGTAATCAGGAAACCGTTCATGACCCCGCACAGCAAACCTACACCAATACCGGCCACAATCGGAATGACGGCAGGCAGGTTAACCAGTGACGGATACATTGGTGTCAGGCTGTCAGAGGTTTGCGCCAGGCTAGCCGCCACCACCGCTGTCAGTGCAATCACCGAACCAGACGACAGGTCAATCCCCGTGGTGATGATGACCTGGGTCACGCCCACCGCAATGATGCCGATGATCGCCACCTGTAAAACAATCAATACCAGACGGTTGGTGTTGAGCAGGAAAGATTGGTCACGAACGTACCAGCCTGCAATCTCAAAGATTAAGGCAATACCCAACATCACCACAAAGATGCCGGTATCTTTCGGCAACTTATGGCGCAGGTTGCCAAAGAAGGATGTCGATTCCGCGGCCTGCGGGGCCGTAATTTTTACGTTACTCATAGATGTCTCGCGCCTCACTCGGATGCCAACGACAAAATGGTTTCCTGATTGGCCTCTTCTTTATCGAGGATGCCAGTTATACGTCCGCCGTGCATAACCATCACGCGGTCGCTCATGCCCAGAATTTCCGGCAACTCCGACGAGACCATAATGATGGCCACGCCACGGTTTGCCAGTTCGCTGATTAAGCGGTAAATCTCGGCTTTTGCCCCGACGTCAATACCGCGCGTCGGTTCATCGAGGATCAGAATCTTCGGTTGAGCCAGCAGCCAGCGCGCAATCAGCACCTTCTGCTGGTTACCGCCACTGAGGTTGTTGATGATCTGATCCATGGTCGGCGTTTTAATATTGAGCTTGCGGATCTGCTCCATGCAGTCCTGTGCCATCTTCATGTGGCTAACGAAACCGGCTTTACTGACATAATCCGGCATGTTGACGATGCTCATGTTCTCCATCACCGACAACACCAGGAATAAGCCGGACTTTTTACGGTCTTCGGTCAGGAACGCCATGCCCTTCTCAATCGCCGTGGAAGGCGAATCGATTTTGACCGGCACGCCATCGATCAGCACTTCACCGCTGTCGAAGCTTTCCATCCCGAACAAACTTTCCATCACTTCACTGCGTCCCGCCCCCACCAGACCGGCAACGCCGAGGATTTCGCCCTTGCGCACCGTGAAATTGATATCGGTGAAACGGTCTTTGCAGGTCAGATTGCGAACCGTCAACACTTCTTCACCGATCTCACCATTGAATTTCGGGAACAACTGCGTCAGTTCACGCCCCACCATCTGAGTAATCAGCGACTGACGGGTAAACTCGGAAGTGCTGTTACTGCCCACCCAGGTGCCGTCGCGGAAAATGCTGATCTCATCGGTGATGGTGAAAATCTCATCCATCTTGTGACTGATATAGATGATGGCTTTACCCTGCTCGCGCAGGTCGCGGATGATGGTGAACAGATGCGCCACTTCGGTTTCCGTCAGTGCCGAGGTCGGTTCGTCCATAATCACAATGTCGGAGTTCCACGACACCGCTTTGGCAATTTCCACCATCTGCTGAGCAGCGATACTCAGCTCGCCAACCATACGATCGGCTTTTAAACGGATATTGAGTTTGTTGAGTAATTCCTGCGTTTGCTTGTTCAGCAACGCGTGGTCAACAAAGCCGTACTTCATCGGTTCGCGACCGAGCCAGATGTTCTCAGCCACAGTCATGTAAGGCACCAGATTCAGTTCCTGGTGGATCATCGAGATCCCCGAACGCAGCGCGTCCATGGTGTCCTGGAACTGCACCGGCTCCCCTTTAATGCGAATGGTGCCCTTATCGGGACGATACATCCCGATAAGGCATTTCATTAAAGTGGATTTGCCCGCGCCATTTTCACCCATCAGGGCATGTACCGACCCCGGTTTAATGCGTAGTGAGACATTGTCGAGTGCCTTCACTCCGGGGAAGAACTTGCTGATGCCTTCGGCTTCAAGCGCAAATGCGGTCATACATCACCTCCGTACGGCTAAGTCGGGAACGATTATTTCTGATTACGTGATTCGAACTGCGCCATGTTGTCTTTGGTGATCAGCTGGTAAGGGATGTTAATCACCTTCTCAACCTTCTCGCCTTTCGCCAGTTTCACCGCAGCCTGTACCGCGCCTTCACCCTGACCTTTAGCATCCTGGAACACGGTGGCGACCATTTTGCCGTTCTTCAGCATCTGCAACGCATCCGGCGTACCATCCACACCCGCGATCAGGATGTGGTTCGGGTTTTTGCCCAGCGCCTGCAGCGCACCAATCGCCATTTCATCGTTGTTCGAAGCAATCGCCTGAATGTCATCGCCTGCGGTCATCCAGTTACTCACCACATCTACTGCGTCATTACGGGTGAATTTCGCGGTCTGTTTCTGTACCACTTTGAGGCCCGGGTATTTAGCCACCACCGCTTCAACACCTTTGGTACGGTCACGGGTAGATTCGTTAGCCAGGTCGCCCATCAGAATCGCGACGTTGCCTTTACCGTTCATCGCTTTTGCCAGCGCTTCCATTTGCAGACGGCCCGCTAATTCGGAGTCAGAGCCGACGTAAGCCATTTTGTCGGTCAATTCACCTGCCGGTTTGCGGTTAACAAAGATCAGCGGCACACCCGCTTTAGAGGCCGCATCCATCAAAGGTTTGACGGCATTGGTATCCACTGGGTTAACGATAATGGCGTCAACGCCCTGACCGATGAAGTTCTGAATTTGTTGCAGCTGTTGGGAGACGTCGCCTTTCGCATCTTCGACCTGACCCTTAACGCCATCTTTGGTCATCTCTTTCTGCATCGCGGTGCGCAGAATGGTCAGGAAGTTATCGTCAAACAGCGCCATAGAGACGCCCACCTGAAGGTCTTTTGCCATAACAGCGGCAGGTAACATGCAAGCTAACAGGGAAGTCACTAACGCTTTTTTGAATTTCATAGGTAACCCTTCTTATTCGTTAACATGCTCAGTTGGGCTGATACGACGAATGAAAAATATTTTTTACATTCACTCAACGGCACTGGCGTTATTTATCTGGTTGTAGAGGTAAGGCTTCTGGTCTAACGCTATCGTTTCGGTACTGCTCTTTCCTGCAACTATCTACTTATCAAAAGGTTATTTTCGAAATGCTGTTTCAGACGCCAAAACTGATTTCACCCGTGATGATAAGCAGTTCATTTGTTTCATCTGATCAGCATTTGAAATTTTCATCATAAAAGCACTGAAATGATTGTTTTAAAATCGGCAAATAACAAAACTTTGACATGCATCTAACATCTCAAAGGAAATGCGCTTAAAGTGAGATCTTGCTGGCAGTTTGAAATCTGAACGTTCAAGGCAGAAAAACAGCATTCCGCTGCTTTTACGCGCACTTAAACCAGAAGTGTGCGATCGGGCTTTGACATTGGGGATCGGCATCGCTAATATGCGCCTCGTTCACACGATTCCTCTGTAGTTCAGTCGGTAGAACGGCGGACTGTTAATCCGTATGTCACTGGTTCGAGTCCAGTCAGAGGAGCCATATTTAGAGAAGCCCGCTCAGGGAAACCTGAGCGGGCTTTTTGTTTTTATGATTTATTGTTGAGAAACGAGGAAGCCTGACCATTAATTATTCGGCCAGTCTTCCTAAGGGCTTGTTGTATTGCAGAACGCTCAATACGAAAAGGCCGCTCAGAATTCACTGAGCGGCCTTCACACTTCTGTTTTTATCTTCTTTATATTACCGCGCCAGCGAAGCCGCCTGACTCAATGTCATATTACGCGTCTCCGGTGCGAGCCATACCGATACCAGCAGACCAATAAAGGAAACAATCGCGGCAGCATACATGGTGTATTCGATGCCTAGATTTTGCAGGGAAATCGGCACCAGCCAGGTTCCCGCAGCAGAACCGATACGTGACATGGATGAACCCATACCGACGGCGAAGGCACGCACTTCCGTTGGGAACAGCTCGTTCGGATACACTAACTCCAGCACCTGTGCTCCGCCGATAAATACCGCGTAAGCGCCAAACATCACCAGCACCAGCATTTCTGAACCGTGGGAGAACATCCCCAATGCCAACAGCGCCAGGCTTGACCATAAAAAGCTGTGGATGATCAGACGGCGGCGGCCCATGCTATCAATCAAACGGGTTGCCACAACACAGCCCACCACAAACAGCAAGGTGATGGCGATCGAACCTAGCGATGCCCATTCACCGTCCAGATTCAGGGCTTTCAATACTACGGGTGCGAACGAATACACCGCAAACATCGGCACAACGGCCGCACTCCAAAACACCGAGACAAACAACATACGCTTGCCGTAGCCAGAGCGCACCAGATCTTTCAACGTAACTTTGGCATCCACTGACTCCGCGGGCATATTTTTCAGCGAGAATTCTGGACCGTAGACTTTCTTGATGATCTGCTCAGCCTCATTGAAGCGACCTTTGCTGACTAACCAGCGTGGCGATTCCGGCGTGCCGATGCGCAGAACGAAAAGGAGTACCCCCAGCACGGCCGGGCTGGCCAGTACCAGACGCCATGCGGCATCACCGCCAATCGAGAGAATAAGGTTACCCACGATATAAGCGAGGGCTGCACCGGCAAACCAGAGAATGGTCAAACCGGCCAAACGTTTGCCACGATGCTTTTGCGGCAGGAATTCAGTGAGCAGTGACCCGGCAACCGGATACTCCAGCCCCACTCCGACCCCCACCAGGAAACGCAGGATAAACAGCGTGAGGGCCGATTCCGCCCAGAAAGTGCCGACCGAACCCAGGATAAACAGGATTGGCCCGACAAAGAACAGACGACGACGACCCACAATATCGGTCAACCACCCGCCAAGGAAACCACTGCAGAAGGTGCCGAGCATCGCTGAAGCGGCCACCATGCCCTGCCAGAAGGTATCAAGTTGCAGATGCTGGGAAAACTGCACGATCGCCACGCCGATAATACTCAGCACGTAGCCATCGAGGATCCAACCGCCACCCGCGCGCAGCGACATTAACTGGTGAAAATTATTAAGCGGGACATCTTCAATGGATATATTGGTGTTGCTCATAACAGGGTCTCTCCTGAATTATTCATTTCTCTGCAGGCGCAGCGATCTGTCCTAATCAAAAATGATTTAGCGGAACGTTAAAGAAACAGAAAAAACATCATTGACTGATTTAGGTATTTCTTTAAAAAAGAAATTGACCTCGAAATTGAAAAACCCTGCGTTTAATCCCTGAACATAAATAATGAAATTAAGCATGACCCACTTGCAGATCGTCTGTCTTCATCATTGTTTAGCGGTGTGTTGACCCAATACGCATTTGTTCGCTTTTGTCTGTTAATCACAGGTTAACTCCATGTTCAAACTATGCTGAATTTCAGGTGGTGTAAACATGCCCAGGACACCCAAAACTTGAGATTGTGATCATCTCCAAAATTCATCTGAAAAAATAATTCGAAAAAGTTATACGTATAACTCATTGAAAATTAATTTATTAATTTCAAACCACGGTAAAATCATACTACTTAATTGTATTTCCTTTGTATTTTTCATGTATGCAAAAAAGTTACGTGGTGGGATGGGTTTTCATGGGTTGGGGAGCAAGCAGGTAGGAGTGAGTCGGCGTGCAAGTACGCGAAACAGTGCGCCAGATCGCACTGTTTTTTCGCGGATAAAAAGTCAAAGAAGGGAATTAAACAACAAACTCATAATGCGAGCCATCGGGGAGCTCGATGTTGAGACGCAGTTTTCCGCCAGCGGCTTCAACATAGCGCTTCAACGTCGAGAGTTTTAAGTCCCGGCCAGGTTTTTCCATTCCAGCCACGGTGGGTTGTTTAATATTTAATTGCTGCGCTATCTCCACCTGTGTTTTGTTTACTCTTTCACGCAATTCAGCAAGGTGAATATTCAGTAATACTTCTTCAGCCATGGAATTGGCTTTAGCGACGACTTCAGCCTTCTCGGCCGCAAGAATCTGTTCGAGTGTTCTGCCCATGTCGTTACTCCTTTCTCTCTTCGCGTTGAAGATGATGGGTAAATTCTTTATCTGCGAGCGGGATCAGCTCAGCATAAAAACGCTTTTCATTGCCACACTTATGACCCGCACAAAGCACTTCACCGCTGCGCCGGGGATCGAATGCGTAAAATGCCCGAATAGGATCACCTTTGCTTTGAATACGAAGCTCTTTCATATTGCTAAAACGAGAGCCTTTGAGGGTATCAGCGTAAGGCCTGCATAACGCTGGTCCTGCTTGCTGCAATACGATCAATGCGGACAAAACGCATGCTCTATCAGTGTCATCTTGCGCCACAAGCCAATTATCAAAAGTGTCCGTTGTCACTATCTGCCACATGATACGCTCCTATCAATATAGGTCAACTACTATATAGGTTAAAGGCGATAATCAGTGTGGCGAAGCAAGCCGAGTCACGCACTTTATCTGTAATGACGTGTCGATAGGGATTCCAAAAAAAAATGCCCGCTCAGTTATCCTGAGCGGGCATGGCCCTCATTAACAAAGATGCTAATCCACTGCAGGCGATAAAGGTGCCAACTCCAGGCTGCTGCGAAAATCGCTGCCCTGATAGTCGTTATCCAGCAAATTACGGCGACGTAATTCAGGGAGCAGTCCGTTGAGCAACAAGTCTTGCTGGTCCGGGCTACCCAGGCCGTGCAGGGAAATGACGTCCAGCACGCCTGCCTGATAACGCTGTTCGATGGCATCGGCGAGTTGTTCTGGCGTGCCTGCCACAAACCAGTGGCCGGTCTCTTCTGCTTTGATAATCAGTTCACGTAGCGTCAACCCCTCCAGCGCATACTGCCGGAAGATGGCGGCGCGGCCCTGGCGGCGATGCACCTGCTCCAGTTGCGGAATCAGCGAAGCGGGCAATGACTGGTCGAACGGCAAGTCAGACAGATCCACCTCACCGCCCAGCATATCCGCAACGCGCAGCCTGCCCTGTTCGAAATCTATCCGTTCGTGTTTGTCACGCAGGCGACGAGCCACATCCGCATCACTCTCGCCAATGATGGAATGGAATGAGTTCATGATCAGCGGCGGATTCTGTTCGCGACCAAAACGTCGTGCCCGCTGCTGCACATCTGCCACAAATGTCTGCGCCGCCTCAAAGGTGGGCTGCGATGTGTAGATCACTTCGGCATAGCGCGCACCCAGCGTGACACCCGCCTCAGATTGCCCGGCCTGAAACTGCACCGGACGGCGCTGCGGCGGCGGCGGTACGTTGAGCGGTCCGACAACCTGGAAGAAATCACCACGATAGTGGATAGGATGGAGTTTGCGATGATCAATACGAATGCCACCGCTTGCCGTGCGCTGCACTGCTGCACGTTCGTTGGCGTCATACAGCGCGTTCATCATCTCAATAAATTCGGTGGCGCGTGCATAGCGTTCCTGCGGTGGTGGCAACTGGCTTTCACCAAAATTCTCCTCACCGACGGAGGAAGTCACCGCATTCCACCCAGCTCTGCCGCCGCTGATGTGATCCAGTGTAGCGACCTGGCGCGCCAGATTATAAGGATGTAACCAACTGGTGCTGACCGTAGCGATTAAGCCAATCTGCGACGTCACCTGACTTAACGCCGCTAAGGCAATCAGCGGGTCCTGCGTGCCGGTGGTGCCCGCTAATCCAGCGGGATCGGCCTGCAGTAAATCAGCAGTGAACAGGCCGGTGATTTTCTCGCGTTCAGCGATTTTCGCCAGTTCAATGGCGCGTGCGATACCCACGCCCGGTTGGCTGTCATTGCCCGCGGAAATCACGCTGCTGGCACCGACTAAGGTTTTGAGTTTACGACGATACGTTTGCGACACCATATTCTCCTTTAAGGTTGGCGCGTGAAATCTGCTTTTACGGCTTGAAGTGCGTCTGCATCAATCAGCAGACGCAACCCGGTGCGTGCCAGCACGCGGGCGCCAATCAGCAACGCCTGATAACCGCGCTCAGAGTTGGCGGCTTCACGGAAGGGCACAGTGTGAAAAATCAGATCATCCGAACCAATTTTCAGCCACGGGTGCGCGGTGGGCACCGCATGGCTGATGTCCCCGGCATCAGTTGAGACTTTATTGCGCTGCGGCGAGAGATCGACCTGCTCGCCCGCTGCACGAAACTCCTCCAGCAGCACCGCATCCAGCGCGGGGTTAAGCTTGAAATCACGCGGACCGATTTGATGATCAATCTCCACACGTGCACCGGTCGCCAGCGCCACACCCTCGGCAATCGCTCTTAATTTCGGCTCTAAGGATTCCACCAACTCGCGGCTATCGGCACGAATGTAGTAGTGCGCCGAAGCGTATTCCGGGATCACGTTGGGTGCCTGACCGCCGTTGGTGATAATGCCGTGCACACGCACGCCGTCCGGCAGCTGCTGGCGCAGTACGCTGATGCCGTTGTATAGCAGCACCAACGCATCCAGCGCATTGATGCCTTCATGCGGGGCGCTGGCAGCGTGTGAGGGTTTGCCATAAAAATGGAAATAGAGATGATTGTTCGCCAGCGTCGATTCAGTAAGGCGCGTTTTACCGGAGGGATGCACCATCAGCGCCACATCGACATCTTCGAGCAGCCCGGCTTCGACAAAACGCTTCTTCACGTTGCCTTTTGGCCCGCCAGGACCGGCTAATCCGCCCTCTTCCGCTGGCGTTCCTAACACCACGACACGGCCGCCGGTTTGTTCCAGCACCTGAGACAGCGTGATGGCCGCCGCGACGCTGGTGGTGCCGATCAGGTTGTGTCCGCAGGCATGGCCGATGCCAATGAGCGCATCGTATTCCGCCAGGAAGGCAATGGTCGGGCCCGGTTTACTGCTGGCTTTGACCGCGTAAAACGCGGTTTCATGTCCGGCGACGTTGCGCGTGACCTCAAATCTCTGCTCAGTGAGCAACTGCGTCAGCTGCTCACTGGCAAAGTATTCGTTGTTGCCGGTTTCCGGTTTCGCAAAGATCGATTTCGCCACCGCAATATATGAGGCGCTGTGCTGTTCGAGATAGTTTTCCAGCGTGAGCTGAAGGGTATTCAGCGGCATAACGAATTCTCCTGAATATTGGCAAGACATTACCATCACTCTAAGCGCGTTAGCTGCTGATGTTTATCAAGAAATAGTGATAAGGATTGCGGGAAAAGGCACAACTGATTTACGGCAAAAATACGCAATAAATTGCCCCGCTGCGGCTGTTTTGCTGCGGGCGAGTCCTGGCTCACCCGTATTGGGCCGACCTGAAGGCTACACCCTGCAAAGGCTTGACGTGCTGGACGTTCACTACGGTTCGCTATGTTTGTAAAACCGCTAGTGACGCGATTTATCGCGCGACGTCTAGTGTCGCTTATCGATGTGCTGCACCAGTCGATCGCCGACCCACTGAATGCCACATACCAGCACAATCAACACCGCAATCACCGCGATCATCACTGAGGTTTCAAAGCGTTGATAACCGTAACGGATCGCCAGGTCGCCTAATCCGCCCGCACCAATCGCTCCCGCCATCGCCGATGCGCCGATTAATGCCACCAGCGTCACCACAAACCCCGAGAGAATGCCGGGCAGCGCTTCTGGGATTAAAACATCCCAGACGATACGGAGCTTACTGGCACCCATCGCGCGTACCGCATCAATCAGGCCGCGATCCACATCGCGTAATGACACTTCTGCCACGCGAGCGAAATACGGCGTTGCGGTGATCGACAGCGGAACTATCGCCGCCCACGTCCCCAGTGACGTACCGACCAGAAAGCGGGTAAACGGAATCAGCGCCACCAGCAAAATGATGAAAGGGAGCGAGCGGAAGCCGTTGATCACCAGCCCCAGCACCCGGTTAATGCCACGGTGTTCTGCGATGCCGCCTGCGCTGGTCATCACCAGAATCAGCCCCAACGGTAAACCGGCAACCAGTGAAAACAATCCTGAAATCAGCGTCATCAACACCGTTTCGCCCAACGCGTTGAGCAATAAATCAATCATCACTGGCGACATAACCGACTAACTCCACTTGCGCCTGCTGCCCGCGCAGCCAGCTGAGAATCTGTTGCTCATCGGCCACGTTGGCGACCGGAAGCGCGATAAAAAAACGCACCACGGCGTAGTGCTGAATATGATCGATGCCGCCCTGTAATAAGCGGAACTTGTCCGGCAACGCCGCCGCAAATCGGGTCAGCAAATCGCCCTGCGCATCCTCGCCGGCAAAGTGCACGCTATAGATGGCCTCACCCTGTCTCCTCTCGGTAACCCGTGCGGCCAGCGCTTCAGGCAGCTGCGGCAGCAATCCACGCAATAAGGTGCGCGTCAGCTCAGATTGAGGATGCGCAAACACCTGCCACACCAGGCCTTGCTCAATGATCTCACCCGCGTCAATTACCGCCACGCGGTGCGCCACCGACTTGATGACTTCCATTTCATGGGTGATCAGCAGAATAGTAATACCCAGTTTTTGGTTGAGTGATTTAAGCAGCGCGAGAATAGAACGGGTGGTTTCAGGATCCAGTGCTGAAGTGGCTTCATCACACAGCAGCAGTGCCGGGCTTGCCGCCAGTGCACGAGCAATGCCAACACGCTGTTTCTGACCGCCTGAGAGCGCCGCCGGATAGTGCTGTGCCTTATCCGCCAGCCCCACCAATTCCAGTAATTCCGCCACGCGTTGGGCACGTTGCACCTTATCCAGACCGGCAATTTTCAGCGGCAACGCGACATTCTGCGCCACGGTTTTCGCCGACAGCAGGTTGAAGTGCTGGAACACCATACCGACGCGACTACGCACAGATTGCAGCTGTTTTTCCGACAGGCCGGTAATTTTCCGGCCTTCGATTTCAATGACGCCTTCGTCAGGTTGCTCCAGTCCGTTCAGACAGCGAATCAACGTCGATTTGCCCGCACCACTGCGGCCAATCAGGCCGAGAATTTCACCTTTCTGCACCGTCAGTGAAATATCGCGCAGCGCCTGAGTTTGCCCAAAGCGACGTGAAACGCCCTGCAAGTGCACTACGCTGCCGCTTTCGCGAGCAAGACGTTCACGGTCTTGCGCATTCTCTACCACGCCACGCGTTAACGCGCTAAACGGTGCTTCGACACCCGAGAAAATCGTCATGCTTAATCCTTACCAGGCCGTTTCGCCGGTGCCTTTATAGACCTTATCAAACACGGTCTTCACAGCGTCGTTCTGATACGAGGACACCAGGGTTTTCACCCATGGCGCGCTCACGTTCTCTTTCTTCACGGCGATAAAGTTGTTGTAAGGGTTGTCCTTCACCGGCTCCTGCGCGATACGATCGGCGGCAGTCAGACCGCTTTTCAATGCCCAGTCGGTGTTCACCACCGCCGCATCCAGATCCGGCACTGAACGGCCAATTATGCCGGAGTCGAGCTCCTTAATTTGCAGGTGATGAGGGTTGGCGGTGATATCTGCCGTGGTGGCGGCAATGCCGACGCCAGGCTTCAGCTTGATCAGACCTTGCTTTTCCAGCAGCACTAAGCCACGCGCTTCGTTGGAAGGATCGTTCGGCACACCAATTACCGCCCCGTCTTTCAGCTCAGCCGCCTTCTTCACTTTCTTCGAGTAGAGACCAATCGGCCACACTGCCGTATCGCCCACGCGAACGATATCGTAATGATTCACTTTGATTTGGTTATTGAGGAAAGGCTGGTGCTGGAAGGCATTGGCATCCACCTCACCATTTTGCAGTGCCTCATTCGGCTGGTTGTAGTCGTTAAAAATCACGGTTTTCACCGTCAGTCCTTTGGCAGCGGCTTGCTTGATCACTTCGCGCCAGACGTCTTCATCTTCTCCGCTCATGATGCCGACTTTGACTGAGGTTTTATCGGCGGCGTGCGCCAGTGACAGCGGTGCTAATACGGTGCTCGCCAGCAGCAAAGCGCCGGCGGTTAACAAGAATGTCGTTTTGGCGGATGCCAGACGTGTGTGCATAGTTATTTCCTAATCGTTATAATTGCAGCGGCCAAAGTACACTGTCGTGATGAACAGATAGCCGCAGTATACGCAGATGCTTATTCCTGCATTATGATTTATCCGGGAATGCTATTCCTGAAAAGAATAAAGACACGCAGCCGCTCGCATCGCCACAAGTGAACGGACGGCTGTGGTACCATGCCGTTTTGATTGACCTGTTATTGAGCGCTATGTCGGACACTACAACGAAACGTAAAAATGACCCGGAAGGGCTGAAAAAACGCATCCTTGCCGGTGCCCTGAAAACCTTCGCCGAGTTCGGTATGCAGGGCGCACGCCTTGAGCAGATTGCTGAACACGCGCAGACCACTAAGCGCATGGTGGTGTATCACTTCGTCAACAAAGAGAAGCTGTATATCGAGGTGCTGGAGCAGGTCTATCAGGCGATTCGTGAACACGAAACCGGATTGAACCTTGCACAGATGGAACCCGAGCAGGCGATGATTAAACTGGTCGAAGCCAGCTTCGACTATCACGCCACCCATCAGGATTTCATGCGTTTGGTGTGTACGGAAAACCTGTTGCGCGGTCGCTATATTGTGCAGTCCGAGCGCATCAAAGCGTTGAACAAAAGTACGCTGGATCTGCTGGATGACATTCTGACGCGCGGTCAGCAGCAAGGCATCTTTATTGATGGCCTGAACACCGTGGACGTGCACCGCTTATTGAGCAGTATCTGTGTGCACCACGTCGCCAACCGCTACACCTTCCACTTCCTGTTCACCCCTGAGGATACGGAAGAGGACAGCATCCGTCGTAACCGCCAACTGGCCGTGACCGCAACGCTGCGCTACATCTGCAAGGCACCTTAAACATGGGCAGTGCTGTGATGGTCTACGCTTAAAGCTTTGGGACCGTCACAGACCTCAGTATAAGGAACGCCGTAGTGAACAGAGATTCCCTCCTTTACCCCCTTCGCAACCCGCAAAATACCGAGCACGACAGTGTCCTGTGGAACTGGGCGCAAAACACCGTGGTGGGCCAGCGTGAGCAAGTCCATCAGCCGCAAAACGAAGCCGAACTGCAACAGCTGCTGAGTTCGTCAACAGGCAAAGTGCGCGTCATCGGCAGCCGTTTATCACCCGGCCGCATGCTGTGTGTGAATGCCGACGATCTGTTACTCGATCTCAGCGCCATGCAAGGCGTATTGGGAGAGGATGACGACAGCATCACTTTCGCGGCAGGCACGCTGCTGCAGCAGGTGTTCGACGCACTCACCGCGCGCAATCGCATGTTAGGCTGTTCGCCAGGCGTGATATCCGTTCAGACGCTGGCGGGCGCGATAGCGACGGGCACCCATGGCCAGGGATTGGATCAGAGTTCACTGGCGGATGAAGTGATAAGCATCCGCATGGTTATGGCCGACGGCAGCGTGCGGGAGTTTCAACGTGGCGATAGTGATTTCCCTGCGGCGCAAACCTCATTAGGTTCGCTGGGGATTGTGACCGCCGTGACGATGCGCACCGAGCCGTTTCGCCTGTTCACCTGCCACAAATTTGCCGAATCCGCCGATACGCTGGAGCAGGATCTGCCGCGCTGGAATCAACAGTATGAACTGAGCAAAGCCTGGTGGTTTGTGGATGACAACCTGATGCACGTGTGGAATGCCAACCCCGCCAGTGAAGCAGATGTTCAGGCGTGGCACGCCAATGGTGGAGAGGTGATCGAGCATGGCGATGACACTGACAGCAGTCTGAATGACACCATCGATCAGACGCTGGCGCAGATGCATCGTGATACGCAGATTGAAGGCAAAGGCGGTAAACAGTTCCGTACGGTCACGCGCTTCCGCGATTTCACCGACCTCAGCGGCGACATCTACCAGCTGTTTTGTCGCGGTATTGCCGTGCCGCAAATCAACGTGGAAATTGGCGTGCCGCTGGATAAAACACCGGAAATTATCGGCAAAATCAAAGCCTGGTATGCGGAGAATCACCCGCACATGCACTACCCCATCATTTTGCGCTGCACGGGCGCGTCAGAAGCCTGGCTTAGTCCAGCTTATCAGCAGCCGACCTGTTTCTTTGGCTTCGTGGTCTATTACGCCGATGACGGTTCGCTGTCACAGGACGGTCTGCATTTCCTCACCGAGGTGGAGAAATTACTGGCAGCAGAAGGCGGACGACCGCACTGGGGAAAATACTACGATCCGCAGCGCTACAGCTGGCGGGATATCTATCCGCAGTGGGATGCGTTCCGCGCGGTACGGGAACAACTCGATCCGCAGCGTCGTTTTAGCAATGACTATGCCACGGCTTTGTTTGATTGAATTTTGACGGGGGAAGATTTATGTACGCCTGGGTAACACTACTGACACAACCGGACTATTTTATCGGCGTGAAAGCGCTGCACCGTTCACTAAAACGCAGCGAAACCGCATGGCCATTGATTGTGATGGTGACCGATGCGATCGACATCGAAACGCGTGAAGATTTGCAGGCATTGGGCTGTGTGATTCATCCAGTCGATCCTCTGATGCCGAATGCGGAACTGGAGCAGCATTATGCCTCTGCGCAATTTGGTGAAGTGTGGAGCAAGCTGCGGGCATGGGAACTGACCGGCTGTGAGCGCGTGGTATTTCTTGATGCCGACATGCTGGTGCTGCGCAATATGGATGAGCTGTTTACGCTGGACCTCGGCGATCATGCGCTGGCCGCGTGCCACGCCTGTCGCTGTAATCCGAATAAAATCGCCAGTTATCCCGCCAGCTGGCAGCCGGAAAATTGCCATTACACCTGGCAGGATCGCGGTGAAGCGGCTCCTGCCAGCCTGGACCGCTATCTGAATGGTGGCTTTTTAGTGCTCGAACCGGATCAAGAGGTGTTTAGCTGGCTACAGCAAAAAGTCGCTGCTATCACTGATCTACGCCGCTATCCGTTCTCTGAACAGGATTTACTTAATGAAGTGTTTGAGAATCGCTGGCTGCCGCTGCCGTATATTTACAACGCACTGAAAACACTTCCGTTCCAGCACAGCGCCATGTGGCAAGAGGATGAAGTGAAGAACCTGCACTTTATTCTGGCTAAGCCATGGAAACGCGACCTCAACCAACCCGAAAGCGAACGCGACCGCTACTACGCATTGGATAAGCTGTGGTGGAAGTTAGGGGTTAATTAAGAAAAGAGGCGCACTTCGCAAAGTGCGCCTCTTTAGTTTTAACGCCAGCCCAGTTCCGGTGCCACATGGGTCAGGATGCTTTCCATCACGTGCGCACAGTAATCCACGCCCAGCTGATTCGGGATGGTAAGCAGCAGCGTATCGGCTTCGGCAATCCCTTCGTCCTGTGCCAGCTGTTTGATCAGCTGATCTGGCTCTGCCGCATAGCTACGACCAAAAATGGCGCGGGTTTTCTCATCGAGGAAGCCCACGGAGTCCTGATCCTGACCACTGCGACCAAAGTAAGCACGGTCGATGTCATTGGTCAGCGCAAAGATACTGCGGCTCACTGACACACGCGGCGTGCGCTGATGTCCGGCGGCTTTCCAGGCTTCACGGTAAGCGCGAATCTGTTTGGCCTGCTGGATGTGGAACGGCTCGCCAGTCTCATCATCCTTCAGGGTGGAGCTTTGCAGATTCATCCCCTGCTGAGCTGCCCAGATGGACGTTGCATTTGAACCGGAACCCCACCAAATACGCTCACGCAGTCCTTCTGAGAACGGCTCCAGACGTAGTAAGCCCGGTGGATTCGGGAACATCGGCTGTGGATTCGGTTTAGCAAAACCCTCACCGCGCAGCACTTCCAGCAACTCTTCGGTGTGACGACGTCCCATATCGGCATCGGTTTCACCCTCTTTCGGGTTAAACCCAAAGTAACGATAGCCTTCAATCACCTGCTCCGGGGATCCGCGACTCAGACCGAGTTGCAGACGGCCGTTAGAAATCAGGTCTGCCGCACCGGCATCTTCCGCCATATACAGCGGGTTTTCATAACGCATATCGATCACGCCAGTACCAATCTCAATGCGATTGGTTTTGGCACCGACCGCCGCCAGCAGCGGGAACGGTGAACTTAACTGACGCGCAAAGTGGTGCACGCGATAGTAAGCGCCATCCGCGCCCAGCTCTTCTGCAGCCACGGCTAAATCGATGGATTGCAGTAACACGTCCTGAGCGGAACGGGTGGCTGACTGCGATGACGGGGTCCAGTGACCAAAGGATAAGAAGCCAATCTTTTTCATGGTGAAATTCTCCAGAGGGACCGCACTGGCCCGCACATGATGCATTAGGTTTCGATGGAGAAAGGTTACGCCAGGCGAGAGGTGACTGATAGCCAATAGTTTTCGCGCGCTTCATCAACTTTTTTGCATAAGTCATAAAAACACGGTCTTTGTGTTTATCACGGTGATCAATCATCTTGCGGGGAATTCATCCGATTCACAGGTTTATGGCATCCGCATGGCAAACGACTATATCAATGCACAGCAGCGTGAAGTGGTGCATCAGCTGGGCCGCAATTGGCTGTGGCGCAGTGAACTGCCCACCTGGGCGCTGATGGTCGGGGTGTATGGCGGCTGGTTTGGCTGCGTCATCTATTGGCAAACGCTGGGTCTGTTTTTAACCACTCTGCTGCTGATTGTTTTCACCACCTGGTATATGTCGCTGCAGCATGAGCTGATCCATGGCCATCCCACGCGTTTTCCAGGGCTCAATCAGCTGTTTGGTACCCTGCCGTTGGCGGTGTGGTATCCGTATGGGCTGTATCGCGATTCACATCTGGCGCATCACCGCAATCACACCCTGACCGAACCGGATGAAGATCCGGAGACATACTACCTGTCACCGGAACGCTGGGCACAACTCAAGCCGTGGCAGCAGCGGTTGATTCACCTGCGTAATACTTTTCCCGGCCGTTTGCTGTTAGGTCCGCTGCTGGATATTGCGGCCACGCTGAAAGTGATGGTGTTGGCACGGGATCGTGCGGCTATTACTATGTGGATGGTTCATTTTACGCTGCTAGGCGGGCTTTTTTACTGGATACAGCAGCATGGATTATCGCCGCTGTGGTTCGTGGTTGCCGTGAGTTATCCGGCATTGGCGCTGACCAAAATACGTTCTTTCTACGAACATCGCGCTGAAGAAGCTCCACTGGCACGCTCCGTGAATAATGAAGCCGCCTGGCCGTGGCGTTTGCTATTTCTGAATCTCAACTATCATTCTGTACATCACGATCTGCCCGGTTTGCCCTGGTACGGCTTGCGCAAAGTCTATCTGCTGTATCGCGACGGCTACCATCAGCGCAATCACGGTTTCCGCGTCGCTGGTTATGGCGAGTGGTTGCTGCGTTTCTGGCGCAAACCGGTCAACGTTAACGCCCATCCGGGAACGCACAAGGATGCACAGCATGCCGATCATTTCACTGCCGATGTACGATATCCATCATCCGACGACGCTTGGCCTGACCGCAGCGCTAACGACGCTGCTGAAACAACGCGGCGTGCAGGCTGAGGTTGAATGGCACAACGAACTCTTACCCCACTGGCGCGACGCTGATTTGCTGTTAAGCCAGACCTGTGGCTATCCGCTGGTTGCTTTATTGCCTGATGTGCAACTGGTCGGCGCGTTTCAATCCAGCGCGCAAGGCTGTGAGGGACTGCGCTATCGCAGCTGGCTGGTGGCGCGCAAAGAGGATGAAAATCTCATCCTGAGCGATTTTCGTGGTCGCCGCGCCGTATGCAACAGTGATGACTCGCACTCGGGCTACAATTCGCTGCGTTATGTGATCGCCCCTCTGGCACACGACGGGCATTTCTTCAGTGAAGCGCTGCAGAGTGGCAGCCATCGTCAATCGTTAGCCGCGTTGCGTGAACAACAAGCGGATATCGCGGCGATCGATTGCATCACCTGGGCGCTGTTGCGTGCTCATCACCCTGAAGCACTGGCCGGGCTAGAGATCATTGGCGAAACCCCGCTGTGTGCCGCATTGCCGTTAATCACCTCAGCAAAAACCGATGCTCAAACGCTTGAGCATCTGCGCAGCGCACTGACCGAACTCACTACTGATAAGAAGTATCAGCATCTGCTGGCGGCGAGCCTGATCAGCGGTTTTGCGGTGCCAGAACGCGCATTCTACGATGAGGTGCAAGCGTGGGAAGATCAAGCAGCGGAATACGGTGTGAAGTTGCTGTGATTTGAACAGCCGCGATGTAATTTATCGCGCAACGACCATCTTTAATCGCGCTGCAGCTATACGCAATATATCACGCAGCTTAAAGGCGGCATCCTTGCCGCCCAAAAAATCACTCTGCGCGTGACGCAATAATTCCCTCGGCCACATTGCGTGGCGCTTCAGCGTAATGCGCAAATTCCATGCTGTAAGTCGCACGGCCCTGCGACATGGATCGCAGCGTGGTGGCGTAGCCAAACATCTCTGACAGCGGCACTTCGGCTCGGATGATGCGCGCACCAAAGCGCTCATCCATACCTTGCAGCGTACCGCGACGCGAAGAGAGATCGCCCATCACCCCACCGGCGTAATCCTCTGGCGTCTCCACTTCCACCTGCATCACCGGCTCAAGAATCACCGGGTCAGCCTGTTTTGCTGCGGCTTTGAAACCGAAAATCGCCGCCATGCGGAACGCCATTTCCGAGGAGTCGACGTCATGATACGAACCAAAAGTCAGCGTGGCCTTAAGGTCTACCACCGGATAACCCGCCAGTACACCACTGTTCAGAGCCTCACGAATCCCCTTCTCCACAGAAGGAATAAACTCGCGCGGCACCACGCCGCCTTTGGTGGCATCTTCAAAGGCAAAACCGGTGCCTGCAGCCTGCGGTTCCAGCGTCAGCACCACATGACCATACTGACCTTTACCACCCGACTGGCGCACAAACTTGCCTTCCACATCGCGCACCGTCTTACGAATGGTTTCGCGATAGGTGACCTGTGGCCGACCAATGTTGGCTTCGACACCGAATTCACGCTTCATGCGATCAACGATGATCTCCAGATGCAACTCGCCCATGCCGGAAATAATCGTCTGGCCTGACTCCTCATCGGTGTGCAGGCGGAATGACGGATCTTCCGCCGCCAGACGCTGCAGCGCCAGCCCCATTTTCTCCTGATCTGCCTTGGTTTTCGGCTCAATCGACAGCGAGATCACCGGGTCCGGAAACTCCATGCGTTCCAGCGTGATCACTGCATTGGGATCGCACAGCGTTTCACCGGTAGTGACCTCTTTTAAGCCCACACAGGCGGCAATGTCACCCGCACGAATCTCTTCGATTTCGATACGATCGTTAGCCTGCATCTGCACGATGCGCCCGATACGCTCCTTGCGCCCTTTCACCGCATTCCACACGCTGTCGCCTTTGCGCAATACACCGGAGTAGACACGCACGAAGGTGAGTTGGCCCACATAGGGATCGCTCATCAGTTTGAAGGCCAGCGCCGAGAACGGTTCATCGTCATCAGCATGGCGCTCATCGTGCTCGCCTTTTTCGTTCACACCGGAAACCGGCGGCACGTCCAGCGGCGACGGCATCAGCTCAATCACCGCATCAAGCATGCGCTGCACACCTTTGTTTTTGAACGCGCTACCACACAGCATCGGCTGGATCTCGCCAATCAGGGTACGTTGGCGCAATCCGGCGATCACTTCTTCTTCGCTCAGGTCGCCCTGCTCCAGATAGCGATCCATCAGCGCTTCACTGGCTTCCGCCGCAGCAGCCACCATATTTTCGCGCCATTCGGCGGCCTGCGCCTGCAGCTCCTCGGGGATCGGCGCATAGCTGAACGTCATGCCCTGGCTGGCCTCATCCCAGTAGATGGCGCGCATCTTGTTGAGATCCACTACGCCTGCAAAATGCTCTTCCGCACCAATCGGAATCACGATCGGTACCGGATTGGCATGCAGACGATCTTTCATCATCTGCACCACGCGGAAGAAGTCCGCGCCCTGGCGGTCCATCTTGTTGACGAAAGCAATGCGCGGTACGTGGTATTTGTTGGCCTGACGCCACACAGTTTCCGACTGCGGCTGTACGCCACCGACGGCGTCATACACCATCACGGCACCGTCCAGCACGCGCATGGATCGCTCCACTTCGATGGTGAAATCGACGTGTCCGGGGGTATCAATGATATTGATGCGGTGTGGCGTGAAGCTGCCATCCATGCCCGGCCAGAAGCAACTCACTGCCGCCGAGGTAATGGTAATGCCGCGCTCCTGCTCCTGCGCCATCCAGTCTGTGGTTGCCGCGCCATCGTGCACTTCACCTAACTTGTGGCTCATTCCGGTGTAAAACAGGATGCGCTCAGTGGTGGTGGTTTTACCGGCATCGATGTGCGCGGAGATGCCGATATTGCGATAACGTTCGATAGGTAGGGGTCGGGGCATGATGCGTCCTTAGTCTGTTCGACTGGAAAAGTGGGCGAGCACCATTGCCCGCCGCTGCGCAACAGCATAGACCCATTGTACGAATAAATACGAACAGTTTGAGCTTTTTTAATCATAGGCAAAAGTGGATTGATTGAATGCAACAGCCTGCCGGTTATTCCATCTTTGCGTCTCGCAGCCGCCACGCACTGAGGGCAGAGAGCAGCGCCATAAACACCATATAGCCAATCACCCAACCATAACCTTCCCCGCTGACCAGCAGCGCGGTGGCGATCATCGGTGATAACCCGCCACCAAGAATCGGGCCGATCTGTTGCACCAGGGATAAGCCGCTGTAGCGCACCCGTGCCGGGAACAGCGAAGAGAAGAATGCACCCTGTGCACCAAAGGTGCTGCCGTGCCCAATCGCCAGCCCCAGTGCGATAGCCAGATAAATCAAGGGGAGTTGCCCGCTTGCCAGCATCAGCATAAAGGGCCACGCCAGCAACGCCTGAGCGATCATCCCGCCAATATAGACGCGCTTTTTGCCATAACGATCGGCCATGCGACCAAACAGCGGTAAAGTGAAACACTCCAGCAAGCAAGCCAGCAGAATGCCATACAAAACGACCTGGCTTTTCATCCCCAGCACGTTGACACAGTAGCTAATGGCAAACACCGCGTAGATGTTGAAAAGTCCGCTTTCGGCAATTTTGGCCCCGATACCCAGCAGCACATCCCGCGTGTGATAGCGTAAGGCCTCCAGCACCGGCACTTTCGCCTGGCTGCCATCACGTTTCATCCGTTTGAAGGCCGGCGTTTCCTCAATCTGGCTACGAATAAACATCCCCACTCCCAGCAGCACAACACTGAGCAGGAACGGCACGCGCCAGCCCCAGCTGAGGAAATCGGCTTCGTCCAATGCCACATTAAGAAGGGTGATAAAAATAATCGGCAGCAGGAACCCGGCTGGCACGCCGATATGCACCAGTGAACTGTAAAACCCACGCCGTTCCGGCGGTGCATGTTCCACCACCATGGTCATCCCGCCGCCATATTCGCCGCCAATGCCAATACCCTGCAGACAGCGCAGCACCACCAAAGCGATGGGTGCCCAGACGCCAATCTGGGCGTAAGGCGGAATCAGACCGATCAGGAAGGTACCAAGACCCATGATGATCAGCGTCATCATCAAGGCGAACTTGCGGCCTATGCGATCGCCGAAGTGACCAAACAGCACCCCGCCCAGCGGACGTGCACAGTAGCCGACAAAGTAGGTGGCGAAGGCCGCCAGACTCCCCACCAACGGAGATTCACCGGGGAAAAAGATTTTATTGAACACCAGCGCGGTGGCGGTGGTGTAAAGCGTGAAGTCGTAATACTCGATTATGGTACCCATCACACTGGCGGTGACGATTTTGCGCATTTCTCCGCGCGAAGCGGTGCGACTGACCGCCGCACTGGCGGTCAATTCATGTGAGTGCATGCTGAACTCCCGACGCAGGATTGAGGTTTAGTCGAGGCGGCAACCGCGGGTCTCAGGACCCAGCCACACGGAAACAATGGTGATAATGCTCAGGACGATCATATAGATCGCCACGGCGCCGTAATGGCCTCCTGACCACAACAAAAGGCTGCTGGCGATGATCGGCGCCAACCCGCCGGCAAAGATCGAGGAGATTTCGCGTGACATGGAGATGGCGGTGACACGCGTCCTTCCATCAAACAGTTCGGCAAACCACGCCGCCTGCACCGAAAACATCGAGTAGTTAGCCAGCGAGATCATCGCCACCATGGCGCTAATGATCAGCCAAGGATTGCCGCTGTTGAGCAACCAAAAGTACGGGAACATCCCCGCGCCAAACAACAGTGCACCGCCGATGTAAACCGGCTTGCGGCCGACACGGTCGGAGAGCGCACCGAACAGGGGAATAGTGATGCAACCGATACCCGACCCAAGCAACACACCCGCCACGGGAATCGCACTGTTAACGTGCAGTGATTGTGTGACATAGGAGATCGTCCACACCTGCAGGAAGAAACCCGCAGTGTTCTCCGCCATGCGGGCACCCAGCGCCACAAAAAAGTTGCGACGCTGGTTTTGCCACACCGATACAAAAGGGGCGCGCGTCAGCTTCTGCTCTGCTGCCAGCTTGCGAAACACGGGGGATTCGGTCACATAGAGGCGGATCGCACCACCAACAAACACCGCCACGATGCTGAGCAGGAACGGCACGCGCCAACCCCAACTCACGAAATCCTCTGGTGGCATCTGTTGTGCCAGGGCAAAGGCCGATGCAGAAAGTAAGACTCCGCAGCCAATGCCCACGCCCGACCAGCTGGCGTAGAAACCGCGCCGATGAGCGGGTGCTTTCTCTGCATTGAGGGTGATAGCCGAACTGAACTCGGCTCCTGCACCAAAACCTTGCAGTAAGCGCAAGAAGGTTAATAACAACGGGGCCGCAATGCCGATACTGGCATATCCCGGCAATAGGCCAATCGCGGTGGTGCTTAAACCCATCAGGATCAGGGTGCCAATCAGCACCGGCCGGCGACCGTATTTATCGCCGATATAGCCCCAGAACAGCCCGCCGATTGGACGTACGAGGAAGCCCACGCCATAACTGGCAAAAGCGGCCAGCGTCCCGCTTAGCGGTGACAGCGAGGGGAAGAACAAGTGGTTGAAGATCAGCGCCGCCGCCGTGCCATACAGATAAAAGTCATACCACTCCAGCGCGGTGCCAATCAGTGAAGAGATCAGGGTCAGCCTGAGCTGACGCTGCGTCAGTTCAGGGGGCGCGCTGCGCTCTTCAGCGGTCGCAAGTTGCGATGTCGCATCCATGGTGTCACTCCTGAAAAGTCAGACCGGTAGACGGTGGCGCAAGGCCAGGCCATACATGCCTGCCGATATCAACGCCATGAATCCTGCCAGCATCAGTGCCGGCACGAACCCGCCAAAATGATCCACTACTATCCCGGTGACCACGGGCGCGAACGCCCCGCCAAGAAAGCCGCCAAAATTCTGAATACTGCCTACGGAAGCCACCCATTTCTTCGTGGTGACCACCTCTGCCGCCAGTGTCCAGTAGTTACCCGACGACAAGCTGTATGTGAACATGCCCAGTGTCAGCATCACCACGGCAAGCGCCGCTCCATTCACCAGTGCTGTCACAAACATCGCGCCTGCCGTCAGCAACGCGGCTCCCGCAATGGTATATCGACGCGCATTGAAGGGATCCAATCCCTTCCTTACCAGGCGATCTGAGAAGCGCCCGCCAATCAGTACCGCCACCCCACCTGCAATGTAAGGTAGCGCGGACAGCCAGCCCGCCCGGCTCAGGGTAAAACCCTGCGCCTGTTGCAGGTAGGTTGGCAACCAGCCAATGTAAAACCAGAAAACGTACTGCAGACAAAATCCACCGATGACCATGTACCAGACAGAGGCATGTCTGAAGAGCCCACCCCACTCGCGCACTGTCACGCGTGGCGCATCGGATGCCTGCTGCGCCGTGGCCTGCCCTTCGCGGATATAGCGCAGTTCATCCTTATGCAGCCAGGGATGTTTCTCCGGCTCACGATACAGCACCAGCCAGCCCGCCAGTGCGACAAAGCCAATCAATCCCATAATGATAAACATGGCTGGCCAGCCGAAGGCCGCCATTAACAGCGTGGAGATTGGTGGAGCCAGGGCTAACCCCACTTGAGTGGCTGCAATATAGGCGCTGGTCGCCGCCGCCTTTTCACGATCCGGGAACCAGGTATCGGTGGCTTTTAACGCCCCAGGGAACAACGGTGCTTCGCTGATCCCTAACGCGATACGCAGGCCAATAAAAGTGCCGATGTTGCGCGCGAAGCCAGTGAGAATCGCGACCAGTGACCAGAGGCCTGCCGCCAGCGCCAGCAGGACTTTGACGCCAAAGCGGTCCACTGCCCAGCCGGTTGGCAGGTTCATAATGGCGTAAGGCCAGACAAAAGCCGACAGTATCACGCCCATCATCGCGTGGCTGATGCCGAGATCTTGCATGATCTGGGGTGCCGCCACCGACAAATTGCCGCGATCGAGGTAGTTGGTGATGGTTAACAGAATAATGATGCCGATAATTGCCCAGCGCAGATGGTGCTTCGGTCGCACCACCTCACGTGGAATTTCCCGTGGTGCCGAGGCCGCATCACGTTCAAGTGTAGGGTTGTGGTCAAATTTCATCTTTCTGCACCTCCGCCACGCCCGTTTTAAGAGGGTCGTGGCGTGATTTTTTATAATGTCCCGCTGTGCGGGGGTGCAAATCAGCCCATCAGACGATCGAACGCCGCTTTAATATTGGATTTGAGCGCATCGCTGACCGGCTGCATGGGTGGACGCGGCTGATACAGCGTTACGCCTTGCAGGCTCTGGATATATTTCACGCAGGCGGGCAGATTGTCGTGCGGCAGCTGGCTCCACAAATCACTCAGACGGAAATGGATATCGCGAGCGGTGGCGTGATCGTTCTCTTCCACTGCTTTGAACATCCTGGCCACCACCGACGGCACGGCACTGGTTAAGGCCGAGATCGCGCCCTGACAACCGATGGCAAAGCCGGGATAGAGCAGTGCATCCACCCCACTAACGATAATTTTCTCAGGGCAGCGCAGTAGCAAATCAGAAACTGACTTGAGATCCCCGCCGCTCTGCTTCATACCGACCACACCCGGCACTTCATCCATGATGCGATTCATCAGATACAGACTCAGGTAATTCCACGGGATCACGTTGTAAATCAGAATAGGGATTTGCGTGGCTTCATAAATTTCGCGGAAATGACGAACGGTGGCGTCATCGTCAGGCTTGAACAGGTAATGCACGGGCGTCACCTGTAGCGCATCCAGCTTCATCCCTTCCAGCATTTTCACCCGTGCAATGGCCTGACGGGTGCTGTTAACAATCAACCCGGCGACAAAGGGCACACGGCCATTGTTGGCTTCATAGGCTTCGTGCATGGCCTGACGAAACTCTTCGTCGGATAGCGTATGCCCTTCCCCGGTGCTGCCGCCCACCACAATCGCACTGGCACCTGAGTTAATGATGAAATCGATCTGCTCTTTCAAGCCACCGCGCACCAATTCACCTTCGGCGTTGAAGGGCATGGTGATCGGCGGCAAGACGCCGCGCAGTTTGGCTTTGAGTTCTTTGGCCTGGCTTGCAATCTGCTGACTCATTTTATGCTCCTGTCTCTCAAGACGCTGATTAAAGCGATAACGACTCGCGGTAATCAATTAATGTGAGACACAGTTAAATTGATCAACATCAAATCTCTCATTGTGGAATTAAGATCACATATCTAGATCAAATTTCATACGATCCAATAACCGCTTATTATGTCGTTAATAGCATTAACACACTGAAAATAGGACATTAAATTACATTTCAGGCTTCAACGTTAATCGTTCTTCATCGTCGAACACCGTCCGATAGTCACTTTACAATCAGGATTAAGTCGAACATATTGACAATCATATCCCACAATATGAGATACAAATCGAAATACAGGGAAGTTGGGGGTGGCAGGCTCGTGAAAAGGCGCTATTCTGGCGCAAGTGTCTCAGTATAAGAGCCATGAGGGCAAAATACTGTGAACTGAGCGGGTGCGTGAAGCACGCTTCTCTGTTGCTGATCTTTGAGGTGGGTATGAGTACAAACAGCGGAACCGAGGCGGAAAAACTGAATCAGGCATCGATCAAAAGCCTGACCAAGGTACTGCAAATTCTCGAATGTTTTTCGCAGCGCGATGCCAATTTAACGCCAGCGGAAATTGCGGCGCGTACCGGATTGCCGCGCGCGACAACGCACCGGCTGGTCTCGTCGCTGCGGGATATTGGTCTGCTGGAGCAGAACGGCAAACGCGAAACTTACAAGCTGGGTATGAAGCTGTTTCAGTTGGGAAATTTAGTGATTCAGAACCTGGATCTCGACAGCCATGCGCGCCCCTATGCCGCACAACTGCAACTGATCACCGGCGAAAGCACGCACATGTGCATTTTCGATGGAGCACAAATGGCGTTTGTTGAACGTCAGGAGATGACCAGTACCGGCAATACCACTATCACACGTATTGAAGCGGCACTGGTGCACTGCACCAGCGTGGGCAAAGCGTTTCTCGCCTGGCAGTCTCCACGGCTGATTCGCAAAATCATCGCCGATTCGCTGCCACAACGCACGGCTTACACCATCACGGATGGTGAGGCGCTGGAAGCCGAACTGGCGCGCATTCGTGAACGAGGCTATGCGCTGGATTTGCAGGAGAACGAACTGAACGTGCACTGCATTGGCGCACCCGTGCGGGCGGCAAACGGTCAGGTTTTTGCCGCCATTAGCGTCTCCGGTGCGGCTGAACGTCTGCCCCTGGCACGCCTTGAAGGACTTTCAGGCCTGGTGATGGAGATGGCCAACAAAATATCGCTGGAGTTGGGATGGACACCTTCCCGCCCGGCTGCCGCAGGTTCGATCACAACCCGCCGCGGCGACCTTCCCGCGCTACCCGAATAGCGCAGCACATTGCGCGGGGGCGTTGCCTGGTAACAGGAGAAGCAGAGTGAAGAAGATTTGCAACGATCCCCAACGCTACGTCGACGAGATGCTGGACGGCCTGTGTGCCGCCCATCCTCACCACTACCAACGCCTGGGTGACAGCGGCCGCGTGTTGGCACTGCATCATGCTCAGGAACCTAAAGTCGCGATCGTGACCGGTGGTGGCTCCGGCCATCTCCCCTTATTTCATGGTTACGTGGGTCGCGGACTGGTGGATGCCTGCGCCATCGGTAACGTATTTGCCGGGCCGCGTGTAGCAGACTGTTTAACGGCGATGCAGGCCAGCCATCAGGGCGCCGGCGTGCTGCAGCTGTATGGCAATTATGGCGGTGACCGCATGAACTTTGAAATGGCCGCGGAAATGGCGGAACTCGAAGGCATGGCTGTCACTCAGGTACGTATGACCGACGATGTGGCCAGTGCTCCGCAAGCAGAAGCCCATAAACGGCGGGGAGTGGCAGGACTGGTATATGCCTATAAATTAGCCGGTGCGAAAGCAGCAACTGGAGCAGATTTATCGGCGGTGACCGCCACGGCACAACGCGCTGTCAACGCGGTGCGTTCGATTGGTGTTGCGCTGTCACCGTGTATCGTACCGGAATCGGGCACGCCAGCCTTTAGTCTGGCGGAAAACGAAATCGCTTTGGGTATGGGCATCCACGGTGAACCCGGCATCTGGCAAGGCGAACTGCGCACCGCCGATGTATTGTGCGACGAGATGATTGATCGACTGCTGGAGGAACTCCCTGCCGGCCGTGGTGAGCGACTCAGCGTAATGGTCAACAGTCTGGGCGCCACGCCACTGGAAGAACTCTACATTCTCTATCGCCGGGTGGCACAGCGCATGGCGGATCGGCAGGTCACATTGGTGCAACCTCTGATTGGCCGCTACGCCACTTCAATGGAAATGAGTGGCTTCTCACTTAGCCTGTGCGCGCTCGATAGCGAGCTGGAAGCCCTGTTGTGCGCCCCCGCCTCAAGCCCTTTCTGGAGCCAGCCATGACACCATTAGCCACCACCTTACGCCACATTTGTACTCGCGTCCCCGAATACAGTGCCGAGTTAAATGCGCTGGATGGTCAACTGGGAGATGGCGATCTCGGTGCCACACTGGAAAAGTGTGCACAACTGACCGACAGCGCACTGCAGGCTGTAGCAGCGAATGCAGCCTTGAGCGACGTTTTCCGCGTTGCCGCCATGGCCTGTATGCAAGCTTCGGGCTCCAGCTTCGGTACCTTACTCGCGCAAGCGCTGATCACCGCCAGCAAATTCAGTCAGGATAAAAGTGAACTGACGCGTGTCGAGACTGCCGCACTGCTGCATCAGGTGATCGCCACCTTAGCCCAACGCGGCGGCGCTGCGTTGGGCGATAAAACGGTCCTGGATGGCTTGCACGCGCTGGCGATCACCCTGGAACAACCCGCTCAAAAAGGCGACCTGCAGCGCACTCTGCAGCAGGCACTCGATCATTTCCGCCCTTTACCTAACCGCATGGGGCGCGCCCGGATGTTTGCCGGGAAATCGCAGGGGCTCGACGATCCCGGCATGGTGGCGCTGTTGCGCCTGGTGGAATCATTAACGGAGGAGGCAGCATGACACTCACGGGAGAACTCTTTATTGCGACACAACGCCAGCGCGGCGCAGCTCAGGCCTTTCAGGCCATCGATCCACAACGAGATTGCGCGCTGGAACCGAATTTTTTTGAAGCCGATGCATCGCAAATTGATGCCGCCTGTCAAAGCGCGGCAGAGGCGTTGATCGCTTATGGCCAGGCTGGCCTCGACGTGCGTGCGCGATTCCTGCGCCAGATTGGCGAAAACATTCTGGCGCTCGGAGATGAACTGATTGAACGTGCGATGCAGGAAACGGCCCTGCCACGCGCGCGGATTGAAGGAGAGCGTGGGCGTACCATCGGTCAGCTCAATCTGTTCGCCGATGTGGTCGACCAGGGTGCATTTCAGGGAGCCCTTATTGAGCCTGCGCTACCGGATCGTCAACCGTTGCCGCGTCCCGATCTGCGTCAACGCCTGGTGCCATTAGGTCCGGTGGCCATTTTTGGCGCCAGTAATTTTCCACTGGCCTTCTCAGTAGCAGGCGGCGATACCGCTTCCGCACTGGCGGCGGGTTGCCCGGTGGTGGTGAAAGCACACCCTGCGCATCCCGGTACCAGTGAGCTTGTGGCCCGCGCTATCACGCAAGCCGTCATACAATGCGAACTGCCGGTAGGGGTATTTTCACTGCTACACGGCACGTCGACGCTCAGTGGCTGCGCGTTGGTGCAGCATCCCGCCATCTGCGCCGTAGGATTTACCGGCTCTCGCAGCGGCGGCCTGGCGTTATTGCAGTTGGCGCAGCAACGTCCGCGCCCGGTTCCGCTTTATGCCGAGATGAGTAGCATTAACCCCATGTTATTGCTGCCCGGCGCGCTGCAACAACGAGCAGAGAAATTAGCACAAGGATTTGTTGATTCATTGACGTTGGGCTGCGGCCAATTCTGCACCAACCCCGGCGTGGTACTTGCTTGTGATGGCGAAGATTTTGATCGCTTTGTTCAGTTCGCCTGTGACGCCCTACACCAGAAGCCCAGCACAACGATGTTAACGCCCGCCATTGCCGTGGCCTGTGAGCAACATGCTAGCGCGCTAGCCGCTTTAGAGGGAGTTGAGCGATTAGCCGTTGGGCAAGAGAAAAACGGCCCTAATCAGGGACAGCCACAGCTGTTAATGACCCACGCGAGAGATTTCATCAATGAACCCCGCATGCAGAATGAAGTATTCGGCCCTGTTTCGTTGCTGGTGCGCTGTGCTAATCAGCATGAACTTGAGGCCGCGCTGCAGGTACTTCAGGGACAGCTCACCCTCACCCTGCAATTAGCACCGCAGGATCAGCCGCTGGCCGCCACATTGTTGCCGATGCTTGAACAACGTGCCGGACGCATTCTCGCCAATGGTTTCCCAACCGGCGTAGATGTGGGCTATGCCATGGTACATGGCGGCCCCTTCCCGGCCACCAGTGATAGTCGCACCACTTCAGTGGGGGCAACCGCGATACAGCGGTTCCTGCGCCCGGTCTGTTATCAGGATCTACCCAGCGCGTTACTGCCGCAATCTGTGCAAAATTAAACATTTGATAGCTGGAAACCCTTGCCGCTGCGATTTATGGTAAGGGTCTCACTCTCAACGGGAAATCTAACCATGCGCATTCTGGTTGTCGGCGCCGGTGCCACCGGCGGGTATTTCGGTGCACGTCTGGCGCAAGCAGGACGTGATGTGACTTTTCTGGTGCGCGAGCGCCGTTTTCAGCAACTGCAACAAAACGGTCTGGTGCTAAAAACACCGGGCGGCACAGAAGTGATTCACCCGCAGCTGGCGCAAACCGGCAAGCTTATCGGCCAGTTTGATCTGATCATTCTGACGGTGAAAAGCTTCGGGCTCGATCAGGCTATCGAGGATATCGCACCCGCCGTCGGGCCAGAAACACTGATCATGCCGATCCTCAACGGCATGCGGCATATCGATACGCTGCGCGCACGCTTTGGCGACAAGGTGATTGGCGGCTTATGCAAAATCAACGCCACGCTGGGTGAACAAGGTGAAGTGGTGCAGATGACGCCACTGCATATCCTCTACTACGGTGCACTCGATGGGCACAATGATGCACGTCTGCAACGTGTCGATGAGACGCTGAACATCGCGCACTTCGATACGGTCTTTGCTGACAACATCATCAGCGAACTGTGGGAGAAGTGGCTGCTGCTGAGCACATTAGGGGCGGTGTGCTGCATCGCGCGAGGTAATACCCAACAGGTGTTGCGATCCCAAGGTGGTGAAGCCTTGTTGCAGGGGATTTTTACTGAGGTGCTTTCCGTGCTTGGTGCTGACGGCTATCAGGAACGGCCAGCGGTAACGGCAAAGATTTATGAGACGCTAAATAATCCGCAGGTGGCGATGACCTCCTCGATGTATCGCGACTTAACCCAGGGTTATGAGATTGAGGCGGACCAGGTGATTGGCGATCTGCTGGTGCGAGGCGCACGCAGTGGCGTGGTGACGCCGTTGTTGAATGCGGTGTATGTGAATTTGCAGGTGTATTTGCAGAATCGTTAAATCGCAGGTTAATACCGTTGCGGTGCAATATTATCGCGCGAATCTGAGAAGGCTAATTCGCTGACTTATGCGCAATGAATTGCGCCGCTACGGGGTTAGGCGTGAGTCTGATTGAGCCAAATCGCCGCCCCATGCGCAATAAAGTGCGCCGCATCGGGGTTATACGCGTTTTATCCAAGCCGCGACTGCACGCCTTTCAGTTGCATCAAGCGCTGCCAGCCTGCTTCTACCTCGTCCGGGATATCCACATGCCCGAGGAAACCTTTGCCGCGTGGACCGTAGCCGTTTTCATCATCGCGCAGGCGCTGGATCTCGCCCATCAGCAGCGAAAGAAAACGCTCCATCGACCACAATCCTTGCGGTGGCGCACCGATAATGCGCAGCATACCCGCATCCATCATGACCTGCGGAACAAACACCGGCCAGCTAATAAATTCAGGCGCATCGGTGCGGTCGCGCCACTGGTAGCGGAAGGTTTCCCAGGTACGTCGCTGCATCAGTGGGTCCTGCACCAGCAATACATGCTGCGGCTGCCACTTCTGCTCATCCAGCAGTTTTTGGCTAAAAGCGGCATTCTCACCACAGTTGCGTGAGGCGGTCTCCAGCAGCAGCTGATCGTCCGGCAGTGCGGCAAACACCCGCGCCATGTCGCCCAGAAGCTCTGCTTCGCTTTTACCTTGGGTAGAAATCTGACGATAAAGGGGATGATTAGCGATCATCTCCGCCAGTAACACCGTGGAATGACCGATACCGCCGCTGATCATCAGAGGCAGCTGATACTTCTTCGCCAGCGCAATCACACCTTCAACGTTGGGCAGTACCGCGTGACCGGCAAGTATTGCCAAATCAACCTCGAGCGTGCCATCTGTCGGCATATGGTCAAGCGCCAGCCAGGCCGCAAGCGTATTGATATCCTGAATCTGTTGGCTATTGAGCTGCATCGCGTTCTCCTCGCATTAACACTGGCAGTGTAGCGGCTTAACTCCGCGACAGCAGAGAAAAATTTGCTACACTCGCCGCTATCAGATTCAGGAGAGTTTATGACTGCGCGTTCCGTTACCCTCGATGATGTCGCTGCACTGGCGGGGGTTTCCTACCAGACCGTTTCCCGTGTGCTCAACCATTCCGTGCAGGTTTCGCCGCGCACGCGAGCCAAAGTCGAAGCCGCCATGCAGCAGCTTAACTATGTGCCCAACCGTGTGGCACAAAAGCTGGCGGGTAAAGCTACGCGCACGCTCGGGCTGGCCACCAGCGATCTGGCGTTAATGGCTCCGGCGCAGATCGCCTCGGCGATTCATGAACGAGCCGCTGCACAGGGTTATCATCTGGTGATTGCCATGGCGAACGCGACTGGGAGCGCCCAGGATACGGTGAATGAATTGCTGGCGCAGCGCGTGGATGCGCTGCTGATCAACCTGCCGCTCGATGCTGAACAGGCGGCGCAGGTACAGCAGCAGTGCGGCACAAAGCCTGTGCTGTTTTTGGATGTTGAACAGCATGCCGCTGTCGCCCAATGCCAGTATCAGAGTGAATCGGGGGCGCAGCAGGCGGTAGAGCATCTTGTCGCGCTGGGCCATCAGCAGATTGGCGTGCTGAATGGGCCAGAAAGTTCGGCTTCAGCGCGGGCGCGCTTTGCCGCATGGCAGCAGGCATTGGCATCGCATCAACTGCAACCGATGTGTGTACTGCACGGTGACTGGAGTGCTGCATCTGGTTATCAGGCGCTGCTGCAATTGCTGCCAGATCGCTTACCGCAGGCACTGCTGGTAGCGAACGATCAGATGGCGCTCGGTGCGATGCGGGCACTGCATCAACATGGCGTGAAGATCCCCGGAGAGATGTCGATTATCGGCTACGACGACACCGCCGAAAGTGCGTGGTATCAGCCGCCGCTCACCACCGTGCGTCAGGATTTGCAGCAGTTGGGTGCGGTAAGCGTGGATCGCTTGCTGGCAGAGTTAGTAGGGGAAGCGGTGCAGCCCATGTCGTTAAAGACTGAACTGGTATTGCGTGAGACAACTGCTGTACCGATGCAAGATGGCGTGGATTTGGCGGAGATTGCCGGACAACTGAAGGCGTTAGCGCGGAAGTTAAAACCAAAAGCCTGAGCGTATTGATGCTGAAGAATATGGCGTAGACAGCGGATGGAAATGCCTGCTGCAACCCGCCACGATGCAAAAAAATTGGGACCTTGCGGTCCCAACATGTTTACTGCGGCTTTGGCTCGCCCATCGCTTTCAACTTCTTCGACAGCTCGCGACGCTCTTTCGACAGGTCAGCGTTTTTGATGATGTACTCATCGACGCGGTCTTCATAGTCCACACGCATAGATGCAATGATTTCCTGAATCGCCTCAACGCTCATGCCTGGTTTGATGTACTCGCTCAGGTTGTCCAGCAGCAACACACGTTTCTGGTTATCACGGACTTTCTTCTCGTTATCCACGATTTCGCGCTGCAGTTTGTTTTTACGACGAAACATACGCACAAACTCCAGAACGTCCTGAAATGATTGCTTGGCATTTTCCATGTTGGCACCTTTCTTTGAGCCTGCCGCGGCAGGCGGAATAGTCATGAGCTACAGCTTAGCGGCTTGCTAGCTGGATTCGCAATTTTCACAGCTAATTTCGGACTGGCACTTATCTTAGCGCAAAGAAAGGGTGATTCACATTAAGTCATTGCCTGAGAAAACTATTTGCGCAGTGCCAGACGGACCAGATCCGTAATGCGCTCCAGTTGACGCGCCTGTTCCAGACTCAACCACACGTAGCCATAGATCGCCGTGGTCTCTAAGCGCCCGCTGCGGTTGGCAATCAACTGTTCCAGTTCCTGGGTGATCTCCTCCAGTTCATGGCTGTTGGCGATCACGCCTTCCGTCTCCCCTTTCACCATCAATGTGGCCAGCGCGTTCAACGTGTCTTCGGTCATTTTCTGACTGCGGCGCAGCGTCGGGGCATTGAGCAGCAACAGGTGGCTCTCACGTGATGACCACCATGCATCAATTTGCATCTGCATCGTGTTAACCATATTACGGTTGATGGTCTGAATCGCTTCAAACACTGATTTCGGAATACGCGTCTCTTTGCTGGCCGGTTCCAGCAGCGCGCGCATTTTGATCACGCTGGAGAGTTGTTTCTGGAACGGTTTGTTCAGTCGCGGTTTCTCCAGCAGGTTGGCGGAGAAGCCAGTGTGATGCAGTTTCGCCATGGCGATAAACGAATCCGACAGCTGAATGCGCCAGTGCGTATAAGCACGCTGGGCGAGAATGGCACTGAACAGCAGCGCCATGATCGAACCGAGGATCACATCGCCACCGCGCCATAACGCCACGGTGAAGTCACCGGCCGGCGCACCCACCACTACGCCGAGGGTGATACCTATCAGCAGCGCCATATAAGGGTGTTTGCCGAGCGTCAGATAGCCGCAAATGATCATCACCACGAAGCACCACGACAGCATCATTGGCAGCGAGATCAGCTCCAGCTTCAGGGCGATTAATCCCGATGCCAACCCGGCAAAGGTGCCGCTGATGCGCTGGATGACGCGCGGAAACACATTGCCCCAGGTCGAGATCGGGCCCATCACCACCACCAAGGTAATCAGCGGCCAGGTGCCTTCCGGAATATCCGTCAAACGCACAAACAGAAAACAGAGCACAAAGGCGATAGCGATGCGCACGCCGTGCACAGCGCGATAGTGGCGGTAGAACCAGAACTCAATGGCAGAGATGGGTTTGTCGGCGCGTAACATGGTGGTCCGGGAACGATAAAAATTTGCGCGCTATGTTACCCTGGCGCGACACGAACAATGAGTGCTGCGCAGCACTATTTCCGCACTTTTTTTGCGATTCAACAAGTGCGCTACATCTTATTTTCGCTTATGAAACATAGAAGTAACGCACTGATGATATTAGTCGGCTGCACGTACCGGAATGTACATATCCACCAGCCAGTCGCCGCTGTCAGAGCCGTCGGAAAGGTAGTGTTCGAAGCAGGGACGATTATCCACCTGCCAATCGGTTTTCGTCTTGAGATGATCAAACAGGCTATGCCAGGCGGTGAAGAAATCGTTGTTCATCACTTCCATGCGCGCATGAAAATATTGCCCACCGGGCAGCAGGCCTTGCTCGATGTCGTCACCATAAGAGGGCACAGCATCGGTGGGCGCAGTGATCACCGTTTCAACGCGTAGCTCTTCCGGCGGGAGAACTTCAGGATTGCCGTAATAGATAGCCAGCCATTCGCCTTCGACACCATGCTGCTCGACCCAGCTTTTTAGCTGGTTAAATCCGCGCGGCACTGTTTCCTGCCACGGACCCTGCAAATGGTAGCCCAGCCAGCTTTGAGGATTGCGTTCAACGATAGATGCTTTCATACCTTTGCCTCCGTTCAGCAGCAGAAAGCCCGCTCTGGCCGCTCCCCGATATCGACGGGAGCGGCCGCGCCATCCGCTGCGGATTACAGTTTCAGTTTCACGTAGTCACTGATACGCGTGATGATGCCGGCTTTACCCACGCCTTGTAAGGCATACAGCGGATAGCTCGCCAGCTGCTTGTCTTTGTCCATGACCTGGATTTCACCCACCTGCTCACCGGCTTTCAGTGGCGCTTCCAGGTCTTTACGCTCAATCACATATTTCGCCATGACGTTTGAAACTTCGGTACGCGGCAGAGACAGATAAATATCCTGAGTGGTGCCGACATCCACTTTGTGCGGATTGCCGTACCAGACGTTTTCGGTACCGATTTTCTTACCGGCATGGAACAGTTGCACGGTATCGAAGTTGTTCTGACCCCACACCAGCAGTTTACGCGCCTGCTCTTCACGTCCTTTCGAGCTCTTACCGCCCATGATCACCGCAATCAGGCGATGACGACCAACAATGTTTGACGCGATGATGTTGAAACCTGCCGTTTCAGTATGGCCTGTTTTCATGCCATCAACGTGAAGGTTTTGATCCCATAACAAACCGTTACGGTTATTTTGCGTAATCCCGTTCCAGCTCAGGGTTTTCTCCGCGTACATGGCGTAGAAATCCTGCTCACCATTGATGATGGCACGCGACAGCACCGCCAAATCACGCGCGGTGGTGTGCTGGCCAGGTGCATCCAGGCCGTGCACGGTTTCAAAATGGGTATGCGTCAGACCGAGCTTCTGTACGTAGTTGTTCATCATATTGACGAAGCTGTCCTGGCTGCCCGCCACATAATCCGCCAGCGCCACACAGGCATCGTTGCCGGAGTCGATGATCACGCCACGCATCAGATCGCGTACCGTCACTTTGTCGCCGGGCTTGAGGAACATCAGTGAGGAGCCTTTGAACACCGGATTACCTGCAGCCCAGGCATCCTTACCCACGGTGACCACATCATCACGGGTGATTTTTTTCTGATCAACCGCGCGATCCACTACATAGCCGGTCATCAGCTTGGTGAGACTCGCCGGGTTACGCTCTTCATCGGGATTGCCGGCAGTGAGGATCTGGCCCGTGGTGGCGTCCATTAACACCCACGAAGCCGCATCAATCGGCGGAGGCGTCAGTGGGAATGGCATGCTGTCGTCAGCGTGTGCCAGTGATGCCCAAACAATCATTCCAGATACAGTTACCAGCAGACGCCTTTTCAACACTTCTTCCTCAAATCAAAAAATGAATTTACCGCCGCACGTTTTACGGCAATTAGCGCCTGGATAGTTGAATAAATTGAAAAAAAGTATGAACTGCGGACAAATGCTGTGCGCCTGCCCACAGCAGCGGTAAACAAGGTTGTGCTGCCTGCTGCACACGACTATTCTGTGCGTTGATTTTCAATTGCCAGGATACTGCCGTGCCCGCCTCTGAGTTCACCTTTTTGTTCCACGATTACGAGACCTTCGGTAAGAGTCCCTCACTGGACCGTCCGGCGCAGTTTGCCGGGCTGCGTACCGATAAAGATTTCAACGCCGTAGGTGAACCGCAGGTGTTTTACTGCCAGCCCGCTGATGACTATCTGCCGCAGCCGGAAGCGGTGATGATCACCGGCATCACGCCACAGGTGGCTAAAGCGCGCGGCGTAACAGAGACGGCATTTGCTGAACGCATTCATGGGCTGTTTACCGAGCCACAAACCTGTGTGATCGGTTACAACAATGTGCGCTTCGATGATGAAGTGACGCGCAATATCTTCTATCGCAACTTCTTCGATCCTTACGGCTGGAGCTGGCAGAACGGCAACTCACGTTGGGATCTGCTGGATGTGATGCGCGCCTGTTATGCCCTGCGCCCGGAAGGCATTATCTGGCCGGAAAATGATGACGGCTTCCCCAGCTTCAAACTGGAACATCTCACCAAGGCCAATGGCGTGGCGCACGAACAGGCGCACGATGCGATGTCGGATGTGTATGCCACGCTGGCGATGGCGAAACTGGTGAAAGAGAAGCAGCCGAAGCTGTTCGAGTTTCTGTTTACCCATCGCAACAAGCAGAAACTGATGAACCTGATTGATATCCCACAGATGAAACCGCTGGTGCACGTCTCCGGCATGTTCGGCGCGGCGCGCGGCAACACCAGCTGGGTAGTGCCTGTCGCATGGCATCCGGATAATCGTAATGCGCTGATCGTGGTGGATCTGGCGGGCGATATGCAGCCCCTGCTGGAACTGGATGCGGATGAATTGCGCGAGCGGCTGTACACCAAACAGAGCGAACTGGGCGACCGCGCGGCGGTACCGATTAAGCTGGTGCACATTAATAAATGCCCGGTGTTAGCCCCAGCGAATACCTTACGTCCTGAAGATGCTGCACGCCTGAATATAGATCGAGAACGCTGTCTGGCGAACCTGGCGCTGCTGCGTCAGCACGCTGAAGTGCGTGAGAAAGCGGTGACGCTGTTTGCGGAAGCCGAGCCGTTCAAGCCATCGGATGATGTCGATGCGCAACTGTATGACGGCTTCTTCAGCGATGCCGATCGCGCAGCGATGAACATCGTTCGCCAAACGCCGCCGCAAAATCTACCGGCTCTGGATTTGACCTTCGACGACAAACGCATTGCGAAACTGCTGTTCCGCTATCGTGCGCGTAACTTCCCCGGCACGCTGGATGATCAAGAGCAGCAGCGCTGGTTGCAGCATCGCCGTGAAGCGCTGAATGCCGATCGCGTGCAGGGGTTCCTGTTAGAGCTGGAGTCGTTAGCGAGTTTGCATGAGGATAACGCGGAGAAGATGGCGCAGCTGAAAGCGCTGTATTTGTATGCGCAGGAGTTGGTGTCTTAATCGCTCACGCGCGTGATCGTGGCATATCGCAACCTGGTGTGCATAGATGTTTACCAGATTGAAGTTCGTTTGAAATGCATTTCAGATGCAGGCGCACATAAATGTGCGCCATACCCGTTGTCACTTAAGGGTCGCCTTAATGGCGACCGCTGTGAACCTTAAATCATCCCCCACACCAGCCAGGTCAGCGCAAAACCACTTAACCCCATCAGCGTAGTCAGCACCGTCCAGGTTTTCAGGCCATCGGCGACGGATAGCCCCAGATAACGTGTTACCACCCAGAAGCCGGCATCGTTAACGTGGGACAAGCCCAGGCCACCGAAGCACGCCGCCAATGTGACCAGCACACGTTGCATATCGGTCACATCGCCCACCGCCTGACTCAACAAACCGCTAGTGGTGAGAATCGCCACCGTGGCCGATCCCTGAGACGCACGCAATGCCAGTGACAAGATAAAAGCAGCGGGCACCAGCGGCAGATGCAGGGTTTCCAGCGTCACCGCCAGGGCTTTACCGACACCGGATTCCACCAGCACTTTACCAAACGCACCGCCCGCACCCGCCACCAGAATCACACTTGCAGAGCCAGGAATTGCGCGACCGGTCAGATCTTCCAGCTTCTCTTTGCTCCAGCCGCGGCGCACGCCCAGTAACCATGCTGCCAGGGCCAGCGCAATCAGCAGGGCAATTGGCGGGTTACCAATCACCGTCATCACGTCACGCAGAATGCTGCCTTCCGCCAGCATGGTGTGCGCCAGCGTACCTAACACGATCAACACAATCGGCACCACAATCAGACCCGCAATGGTCATCGCACCCGGTGGTGGCACTTCGCTTTTTGGCGTGCCTTCAGGTTTCGCCAGCTGCAACTGCTCAAGTACATCCACTGAGAGGTGGTATTGACGCAGGTTCATCACTTTTGCCACGTAGTAACCGACGATACCCACAGGGATCGAAATCAGGATGCCAAGCATCATTAACCAGCCCATATCGGTATGCAGAATACCGGCGGCGGCGGCTGCGCCTGGGTGTGTCGGCAACGCGACATGCACGGTCAACATCACGCCCGCCATCGGCAAACCAAACTTCAGCGGCGAGACACGCGCCACTTTGGTAAAGCCGTAAATCAGCGGGATCACAATGATAAAGCCGACTTCAAAGAACACCGGAATACCGAGGATAAACGCCGCCATGGTTAAGGCTGCGACGGTACGCTTGATACCGAGCGATTTACTGAAGCGCTGCGCCAGCGATTCGGCACCGCCCGAGGCTTCAATCACTGCGCCGAGCATCGCCCCCAGCACGATGATAATGGTGATATGACCCAGCAGGTTGCCCATGCCGCTAAAGATGGTTTCCATGATCTTATCAGCCGGGATACCGGTACTGATGGCGACGATCAAACTGACAATCAGTAAAGCAACAAACGGATGGACTTTGGCTTTAATCACCAACAGCAGCAGTATGACAATGCTGGCAGTAGCGATAGCTAATAGCAACGCGGTTGACATGATAAACCTCTAATTCTATTCCCCCCGTCATACTTCAAGCTGCAGGTGCGTTGGCGACGTGGATTCGCCCCAGTCACTTACTGATGTAAGCTCCTGGGGACTCACCCACTTGCCGCCTTCCTGCAGCTCGAATTATTTAGGGGGTACTTGGGTATTTTTTAATGTTTTATGAATTCAGGTAAGACTTCACCCGCACAGGGCGCAACGCACTGTGCTGGGCGGTACAACAAAAGCTATTTCGCGTAAGGCGCGAACCAACCGAGGCCCGCTTCGGTGCGACCGCGTGGGAAATACTCGCAGCCGACCCAGCCGTCATAGCCGACTTCATCCAGCAGGCTGAACAGGTACGGATAGTTGATTTCGCCTTCGTCTGGTTCGTGACGATGCGGCGCAGAGGCGATCTGAATATGGCGATAGCCCCCGGCGTACTCGCGAATCAGATGGCTGAGATTGCCGTCCACCAGCTGCGCATGGAACAGATCCAACTGCGTGAACACGTTCGGACGATCGATACGTTCCATCATCGCCAGCGTTTGATACTGGCTGGAGTAGAGGTAGTTCGGCTTCGTCATCGGGTTCAGCGCTTCCAGCAGCAGGCGAATACCGTGCGGCGCAAAACGCTCAGCGGCGTAATGCATATTGCGCACAAAGGTCTCTTCGTAAGCGGTACGATTGGCACCGTTGGGCACTGTCGCCGCCATCACATGCACCTGCGGGCAGTTGAGCGCCAGTGCATATTCCAGCGCACGATCGATATCGGCACGCGCCTCTTCTTCACGACCAGGAATCGCGGATACGCCCCACTCCCCGGCCTGCACGTTTCCGGCTGCGGTGTTGAACAGCACCAACTCCAGATGATGTTTCTCCAGCTCGGCTTGGATCACCTCGGCCGGATAGTCATACGGGAACAGAAACTCAACGGCACGGAAACCGGCGTTCGCCGCTGCGGCAAAGCGTTCAATAAACGGCACTTCGCCGAACTGCGTGGATAAATTGGCTGCAAACTTAGGCATCAGTAATTCCTCAATTCCGCCACTTCGCCATCAGTCAGATAACGAATAGAGCGGTCGCCGAGCGTGAACATCAGACGCGCGGTCTCTTCCAGTTCTTCAGTGTTATTCGCGGCTTCACGCAGCGATTTACCCACCACTACCGGGCCGTGATTGGCCAGCAGGAAAGCGTTGTAACATGGCGCGAGCTGCGCAAGATCTTCAGCCAGGCGGTCATCACCCGGTTTGTAATAAGGTACGACCGGCACATCGCCCACGCGCATCACCACATAGGGCGTGAACGGGCGAATGCAGTTTTCGCTGTCGAGATCGTTGAGGCACGAAAGCGCCGTCAGATAGTGACTGTGCAGATGCACCACCGCTTTACAGGCGGGATTGTTTAGATAGAGCGCGCGGTGAAACGCCACTTCCTTAGAAGGCTTGTCACCCGAAATCCACTCGCCCTGCATCGTCACTTTTGACAGGCGGTCGGCCTGCAGTTCGCCGAGGCAAGAGCCGGTAGGTGTCGCCAGCAGATTGCCATCTTCCAGCAACAGTGAAAGGTTGCCGGCTGAACCGGTGGCGTAACCGCGCTGGAAAAAGGAGGCGCCCAGTTGCACCATCTCTTCACGTGCTTGTTGTTCGGTCATGCTGAGAACTCCGTTTGTGCGCGGGCAAAGAATTGTTCGTCGCCAAAGTTGCCTGACTTCAGGGCCAGCGACAGCGGTTGCTGGATGTCACGCACCCACGGCACGCCAGGGGAGATCATCGGGCCGATGTGGAAGGCCGTTACGCCCAGGCTTTGTGCCACCACGCCAGAGGTTTCGCCCCCGGCGACGATAAAGCGCTGCCAGCCCCGTGATTTCAGCTCACGGGTGACGGCGGCAAACAAGTGCTCAACCGCTTCGCTGCTGCGTGCTGCGCCATATTGCTGCTGGATTGCCTGCAGTTGCTGAGCATCGGCAGTGGCAAAGAGCAAAGGTGCCAGAGGCTGCTGGTTATTCGCGGCAATCCAATCGCACAGTTCCTGCGCGTAGCCTTCAGCATCGTCGAGGCAGCGCTCCACCAGCACTTCATGTGATGGCGCCTGCTGGCGATAGGCCTGAACCTGACGATTGGTCATCTGCGAACAAGAGCCCGAGATCACCACCGCACGTTCGCCCTGTGGACGTCCGGCCTGCTCGGCATCGCTGTTTTGCTGCTGAGTGGCCCAGGCGCGCGCAATACCGATTGCCAGGCCGGAACCGCCGGTCACCAGCACGGTTTCTTTTAGCGCTTCGCCCTGGGTTAGCAGATGCTGCTCGTTGAGCGCATCCAGCACCACGTAGTTGATGCCCTGCGCTTTCAGATCACCCAGCTGTTCACGCACCGCTTCCGCGCCTTTGTCCAGCTGAGCAGCATTGATCACCGCCGCCTGCCCTTTCGCCTGGCGCGTCATCAGACGCACCAGATTGCTGTCGGTCATTGGTGTCACCGGATGATGGCGCATGCCCGATTCAGACAACAGCTGATCGGCAACAAACAGATAACCCTGATACACGGTACGACCATTTACCGGCAGTGAGGGTGAGATCACCGTTTGCGTCTCGCCCAGTGCGGCCAGTAGTGCATCGGTCACTGGACCGATGTTGCCGTGTTCGGTGCTGTCGAAGGTCGAGCAATACTTAAAGTAGAAACGATCGCAACCCTGCTGTTGCAGCCAGGCAAGCGCTGCCAGAGACTGGTCGATTGCCTGCTGTGCCGGGCAAGAACGTGACTTAAGGCTGATGACAATCGCCTGCGCGCTCAGATCATCATGACCTTGCGGCACGCCGTTAAACTGAATAGTGGGCAGGCCGTTTTGCACCAGAAAGCTGGCGATATCCGTCGCACCGGTAAAGTCGTCTGCAATCACGCCTAAACGCATGGTGACTTCTCCTTTGACTCGGGCAGCGTGATGCCGCTGAAAATCTTGATGACTGCGCTGTCATCTTCACGACCGTGACCGGCATTGCTGGCTTCGGTGAACATGTTGAGTGCGGTAGACGCCAGCGGCAGTGGGAAATGCAATGATTTGGCGGTATCGGCCACCAGGTTGAGATCTTTCACAAAGATATCGACGGCAGATTTTGGTGAGTAATCACCGTCTACCACATGACGCATGCGGTTCTCAAACATCCACGAGTTACCCGCAGCGTTGGTCACCACGTCATACATGGTATCGAGTGGAATGCCTGCGCGCGCAGCCAGCGCCATCGCTTCTGCACCCACCGCAATATGCACGCCCGCCAGCAGCTGGTGAATGATTTTAACGGTTGAACCCAGGCCAATTTCACTGCCCACGCGATACACTTTGGCAGCAACCGCATCCAGTACCGGCTTCAGTAGCGCAAAGGCTTCATCGCTGCCGGACGCCATCACGGTCATCTCGCCGACCGCAGCTTTAGCTGCACCGCCCGATACTGGCGCATCCAGCATCAGCAGTTGATGTTGCGCCAGCTGCTGTTCAATCGCCTGCGCGTCTTGTGAAGAAATGGTAGAAGAAACCATCACCACCGTGCCCGGCTTGAGTTGTGCCGCCAGACCGGTTTCGCCAAACAAAATCGCTTTCACCTGCGCGGCGTTGACCACCAGCAGCAGCACGGCATCTAACTCTGCGGCGAAGCTGGCAGCGGAAGTCTGTGCATCGCGCGCACCCGCCTGGCGCAAGGTTTCCAGCGCCTGCGGATTTAAATCAACGCCCCAGGTGTTCAATCCAGCGCGAATACAGGACTGCGCTGCGCCCATGCCCATGGAACCCAAACCAATGACGCCAATGTTATTCACGGTTGCTGACACAGCACACCTCCGTTGTTAATTTAAGTGATATTTTGTTCAATGGTGTTAATTCTGCCGCAGTTACTGGCGGAGAAACGTGCGGCAAATCACAAAAATTAACTTACACGCACAACGTATAACATCGATTCACAGTATTGCATTACGGTGGTAACGCCTGCTCGGACGGGATATTTGCTAACATTTGCCTGGGATAAATTGTGCTGCAGGCTGTGAATTGATGCCTTACAATGTGAAAAATTGGTAATTCAGGGAGAGCGATGTGATTCCGGTAGAACGTCATCAACAAATTTTAGCGCTGGTTGCCGAACGCGGCGTGGTGAGCATTGCCGAGCTGACCGAGCGTTTAGGCGTATCACACATGACGATACGTCGTGATGTGCAAAAGCTGGAGGAGCAAGGTGCCGTGCTGTCGGTATCGGGCGGCGTGCGCTCGGCGGATCGTCTGGCTGCTGAGCCATCACATCTGGCGAAAACCAGCATGTACAGCAGTGAAAAGATGGCGATTGGTCAGTTTGCCGCGCGCCATATTCCGCGCAACAGCTGTATTTATCTCGACGCAGGCACCACCACGCTGGCGCTGGCTCGCGAACTGGTCGAGCGTGACGATTTGTTGGTGGTCACCAATGATTTCGTGATTGCCCGGCTATTGATGGAGAGCAGCGGCTGCAAGCTGATTCACACTGGCGGCACCGTATGTCGCGAGAATCGCTCCAGCGTCGGCGAATCAGCGGCGAGAAGTCTGCGCATGCTGGCGATTGATATCGCGTTTATCTCCGCATCCTGCTGGGGGCCGCGCGGCTTGTTTACACCCGATGAAGATAAGGTGCCGGTCAAGCTGGCGGCCAGCGATGTCAGCAGTAAGCGCGTACTGCTGAGCGACAGCTCGAAATACAACAAGATTGCCACCCATCTGGCATTACCGCTGGAGCGCTTCGATACCCTCGTAACCGATACCGAATTAAGTAAAGCGGGACGTGAAACGCTGAGTGCGGGGAGTTGGGAGTTGGTGCTGGCGGGTTAAGTTTGCTGGTCTAAAAGCAAAAGGTCGCCAATATGGCGACCTTTTGCATACGACACGAAGTCGTTATCCGCTGCGCATAATGCGCAACGAAAATTACACTTCTTCGCTGAACTGCGGAACCGGATTGCGGAAGGTGCGAGTAACAAACGCCAGGTAAATAATACCGACCGCTGCCCACACCAGGCCGAGCACCATCGAGGTCTCTTCCAGGTTGATCCACAGTGCACCCACTGTCAAAGCGCCCATCACTGGCAGCACCAGATAATTGAGGTGATCTTTCAGCGTCTTGTTACGCTTTTCACGGATCCAGAACTGCGCAATCACCGACAGGTTCACGAAGGTGAATGCCACCAGCGCACCGAAGTTGATCAGCGCAGTGGCGGTTACCAGGTCGAAGTTAATCGCCAGCAGTGCCACAGCACCCACCAACAGCACGTTCAGAGACGGCGTGCGGTATTTCGGGTGCACGAAGCCAAAGAAACGCTGCGGGAACACGCCATCACGACCCATCACATACATCAGACGGGAAACGCCCGCGTGTGCTGCCATACCGGAAGCCAGTACGGTAACCACAGAGAAAATCAGGATGCCAATCTGCAGGGCTTTACCTGCCACGAACAGCATGATTTCAGGCTGTGAAGAGTCCGGATTCTGGAAACGCGAGATGTCCGGGAAGAACAGCTGCAGGAAGTAAGACACACCGATAAAGATCACACCACCAATCAGCGCGGTCAGGAAAATCGCGCGCGGGATAGTGCGTTCTGCATCTTTGGTCTCTTCTGACAGCGAACTGATGCCATCAAAGCCGAGGAACGAGAAGCAAAGTATGGTTGCACCGGTAATCATCGGCACCACATGGGCATTCTCAGACCAGAAAGGCTTGCTGCTGGTCAGTGTTCCTGCGCCAACACCGTGCGCCACACCGTAAACCACCATACCAGTAATCACCACCATCACCACAACCTGCAGCACGACGATCACGCTGTTGAAGTTGGCAACGGTTTTGATACCACGGAGGTTAGAGATGGTCATAAAGGCCACCAGCAACACCACGAAAATCCACGATGGAATGCCCGGCACCAGCGTCTCAAAGTAGCTTTTCGCCAGCAGGATGTTGATCATCGGCATGAACAAATAGTCCAGCAGTGATGACCAGCCCACCATAAAGCCGACGTGCGGACTGATAGCCTTCTGAGCATAGGTGTAAGCGGAGCCCGCAGATGGGAAGCGGCGTACCAGCTTGCCGTAGCTCACGGCAGTAAACAGTATCGCGATCAGCGCGAAAGCATAAGCAGTGGCGACGTGGCCGTCGGTCAATCCAGAGACGATACCGAAAGTATCAAACAGGGTCATTGGCTGCATATATGCCAGGCCCATCATGACAACCGGGATCAAGGTCAGGGATTTTTTCAGGTGTGCACGCTGTGGTGCGGCGGTGTTAAGCGACATTGTTCAGGCCCCCAACAGAGGTGATCTGCGGGATACTGCGCAACGTGCTGCAGTGAGAAGTGATATTAGTGTTTGCGATTGTCGCCGCGCCGTAATCATCACGAAAGCGAGAACCAGCTTGCGCCGGTGCAATTGTAAACAGCCCCATCTTTGTTTTCCTCAAATCTCACGCCCAAGCGTGTTGTCAGTATCTATCTATCCGGATGCGTGTCCGGCCTCGGTAATTTGTGTGTGTACTGCAATCTGCAAAAAAATAACCGACGTGATAAGCGTCGGTTATGTTTCGTATTTTGCAGGGGACGTATTCTGCCCCAACTTATGCCATCGGCACAAGACGTTAGCGAAATTCTTCTGCGAGTCAGGCGTTCTTCAGCATCCAGTCAATCTCCGTGGCGGTGATAAGCCGTTCAAACTGCATTAACTCGTTCTGTTTGCAGCTGTGCCACACGCCGCTGAAATGCTCGCCCAGCAGTTTTTGCAGAGGATAGCTATTCTCGAATTCGTACAGCGCATCGCTCTGTCGCACCGGCAACGGCAGCCCTTCTGCCTCATGTCCATTGCCCTGCACCGCATGCGGTAAGGGTAGCTGATTATCCAGACCGTGCAAAATACCGGCAAGAATTGTTGACACGACCAGGTAAGGATTTGCATCCGCACCGGCCACACGATACTCCACGCGATGGTTATCCACATCGCCGCAGGGAATACGTAAAGCAACGGTGCGATTGTTGTGCCCCCAGGAGGCCTGTAACGGCACGTAGGCTTCCGGTAAGAAGCGGCGATAAGCGTTCACGTTCGGTGCCAGCAGCGCCATTGAAGCCGGCATTAAATCGATCATCCCGGCTAGCGCGCGTTTTAACAGCGGCGAATCGCTACCGTCGTCGAGCGAGAAAGCGTTGTGATCGGCGGCGTCCAGCATGCTGATGTGCACATGCATGCCACTGCCCGCATACTCTTCATAGGGCTTGGCCATAAAGGTCGCTGTCATGCCATGATTTTCAGCCACCTGGCGCACCAGACGTTTGAGCAAAATGGCATGATCGCAGGCTTTTAATACATCACGGGTGTGATGCAGATTGATCTCAAACTGGCCCGGCGAGGCTTCCGCCAGTGCACCATCGGCAGGTATACCCTGCTGTTTGGCAATATCGTCGATATCACGCAGAACATCAGCGAAATGGTCGAGATTATCGACTGAATAAACCTGACTCTGCATATTACGTTCGTCACTGCCCGGCGCACAGGGTGGCTGGATGTACCCTTCCGCATCGCGCTTTTTATCGACCAGATAGAACTCCAGCTCTACCGCTACCACCGGGAATAGCCCTCGATTGCGTAGCTGCTGCCACAAGCGATTAAGGACATTGCGGGGTTCAACGTCAAAGGGAGTGCCATCTTGGTTACACATTGTCAGCAGCAATTGCGCAATGCGTTCAGGATCGGCGGCAGAAGGAATTAAAGTTCCGGGAACCGGGATACAGAGGTTGTCGGGTTCGCCCAGTGACTGTCCGAGTCCGGCTTCTTCGACGGTATTTCCGAGGATATCCATGGCGAAAACCGAGGCCGGGAAGTAACACCCTTTTTCCAGTTTTGCCAATGCAGAGATGGGAATGCGCTTACCGCGAAAGACCCCATTTAAATCATTAAGAAGAATATCGACATACTGCGTTTCAGGATGGCGTTCCAGCCAGGATTTAACCTCCAGCTGGAACGCGCTTGTTCGTTTCTCTTCACTGTGCCGCGTGAAGTCTTCTACTTCTACGAGGTTCGTCATGTTCCCACCCGCCCTTTACCGTTTAGTATTGGTTCGCGCAATGCTCAAAATAACAGCCACTCTTCTAAGATAGCGCTAACGCAAAAAGTGTGCAAATGTAACAATTCTGTTGAAAGAACGAACAACCGGTTGCTAGATTGACAATATATTGCACACTTTTCAGGCCGGATGCGCAAAAACGGTGAAAATATTGAACAGCAACGCGGAGACGTGATGGGCATTATTTTTGACAAACCCTTGATTGGCGTAGTGATGTGTCAGAACCACATCGGCAGCCATCTCGGGCAAACGGTTCACAATAAGTATCTCGATGCCATCGTGCTTGCCGGTGGTGTGCCCTTGCCTTTGCCGCATCAACTGATGCATGCCCCTCATCTATTAGAAAACAGTATGACGCTGCTGGACGGCATTTTGCTTACCGGCAGCCCGAGTAATATCGAACCCTGGCATTACGGTGAAGAAGGTAAAGAGGAGCATGCCGATCCGGCGCGTGACCGCCTCGCCTTCGGCATCATCACTCATGCGATTGGCAAAAAGATGCCGATTTTCGGTATTTGCCGTGGCTTGCAAGAATTAGTGGTGGCCAACGGGGGATCCCTGTATCGCCAGCTGCATATGACGCATCTGTTTCAGGAGCATCGTGAAGATGATGCGCTGCCGCTCGATCAGCAATATGCGCCGGTGCATGAGGTTCAGCCTGAAGCGGAAGGTTTGTTGAGCCTGGTGCTTGGCAGCGCGCAATCCTTTGCCGTGAACTCTCTACATGGACAAGGCATCCGCGAACCCGGCCCGCAGCTGCGTATTGAAGCGCGTGCGCCTGATGGGCTGATTGAAGCGGTGAGTTTGCGCCAGCATCCGTTTGCCCTTGCGGTGCAGTGGCATCCGGAGTGGCACTCCGATCAAGACCCGGTTTCGCAACGCTTGTTTGCGGCTTTTATCCACGCGGCTCTCTGTTATCACAAGGAAAAACAGCCATGAATGATGCCACTCTGGCGCCTGGGCGACGTTTATCGCAAATCCGGCAGGAGATGGGATTGTCTCAGCGTCGCGTCGCTGAGTTGTCAGGACTCACACACAGTGCTATCAGCACCATTGAACAGGACAAAGTCAGCCCAGCGCTGAGTACCTTGCAGAAATTGCTGAAGGTGTACGGCTTGTCGTTGTCAGAGTTTTTCTCGGAGCCAAAGGTAAACAGCACGCCGCGCGTGATCGTACGTCCGGAAGAGTGCGTGGAGATCGGCAGCCTCGGTGTGTCGCTGCGTCTGGTGGAGAACGGCGCTGAAAAACGTGCGCTGGCGATGTTGATTGAACGCTACGAACCGGGTTCCAGCACGGGTGAGAAGCTGCGTCATCCTGGTGAAGAGACCGGCACGGTGCTGGAAGGAGAAATCACGCTGGTGGTCAATGGTCAGAGTTATCACCTTTATTGTGGCGAGAGTTACGTGATCGATACCGGCTTGCCGCACAGTTTTACCAATACGTCTGAGCTGCCGTGTCGCATCGTCAGTGCGCACACCCCAGCGAATTTCTGAGTTCACGCGCTAAAGGAGGATGTGATGCAACATGTGGGAAGTTATTACGCCGCAACCGCGAATGCGCATGAGCCGTGGCCCGAACTGCAGGAATCGGTGCAGTGTGATGTCTGTATTATTGGCGGCGGATTTACCGGCCTCTCCTCGGCGCTGTTTTTGACCGAAGCCGGTTATGACGTAGTGCTACTCGAAGCGGCAAAGATTGGTTTCGGAGCCAGCGGTCGTAACGGCGGCCAGGTAGTGAATTCTTACAGCCGTGATGTGGATGTGATTGAACAACGCTACGGCAAAGACGTGGCGAAGATGCTGGGCAATATGATGTTTGAGGGCGCGGAGATTATTCGCGATCGCATCGACCGTTATGCTATCGCCTGTGATTACCGTCCTGGCGGCATTTTTGCCGCGTTGAATCAGCGTCAGATGGGCCACTTGCGCAGCCAAAAAGCCAACTGGGAGCGCTATGGTAACCATAATTTGGAGCTGCTGGATGAGCGCGCGATTCGTCGCGAAGTGGCGACCGATCGCTATGTCGGCGGCTTGCTGGATAAGCGCGGCGGGCATCTGCATCCGTTAAACCTGGCACTGGGTGAAGCGGAAGCGATTCGCCGTCACGGTGGGCGCGTCTATGAACAATCTGCGGCAGTGGAAGTGAAGTATGGCGAGCCGCATCGGGTAAAGACCGCTAAAGGTGAAGTGACCGCCACCTTTGTGATTTTTGCCGGTAATGCTTATCTCCCCTCACAACTGGAACCGCGCCTGAGCCGTAAAAGCATGCCGTGTGGCTCGCAAATCCTCACCACCGAGCCATTAAGCCGCGACCAGGCGTTGGGTTTATTGCCGAACAATCACTGCGTCGAAGATTGTAATTATCTGCTGGATTACTTCCGCCTCACCGCCGATAACCGCCTGTTGTACGGCGGCGGTGTGGTATATGGCGCACGTGAGCCGGGTGATATTGAAGCATTGATCCGCCCTAAGTTGTTACGCACTTTCCCTCAACTGAAAGATGTGAAATTCAGCCACCGCTGGAGCGGTAACTTCCTGCTGACGCTGTCACGTATGCCGCAGTTTGGGCAAATCGAGAAAAATGCGTTCTTTATGCAGGGGGATAGCGGACATGGCGTGACCTGTACCCACTTGTCGGGAAGGCTGATTGCCGAGGTGCTGCGCGGACAGGCAGAAAGGTTTGATGCGTTTGCGAAATTGCCACATTTACCGTTTCCGGGCGGCAGAAGGTTTAAGGTGCCGCTGACGGCAATGGGTGCGGTATGGTATGCGTTGAGGGATCGGCTGGGGGTTTAACCGCAACGCATTGTCGCGGCGCAATTTATTGCGAGTGTTGTTTAACCCGCGATAAATCGCGCCGCTAGCGAAATAGTGCAGAAGTCTGCACTCGCACGTCAATCTCACTCCAGCGGCATTTTCATCGGATCATCGTAGCTGTACTCTAATCCCAGCTCGTTGCAGATCTTCGAGCCATCTACCACCTTCCCCGCCGAACGCACGGGCTCGGCAGTAAAGGTCGGAGCCACCAGCCCCAACTGCTTCGAAACAAACGGATAAAAATCATCACGTGCGGGATGTTTCGACGCGCACAGGTTGTAGACGCGTCCACCTTTCGGCGTTTGCAGCAACAGTACAATCGCATCCACCACATCATCGAGATGCACCAGATTGACCGCATGGCCGCCATTCTCCAGTCCAACCTTCCCGGCGAGGAAGCGTCCCGGATGACGGTTTGGCCCGACGAGCCCCGCCAGTCGTACGATATCCACGCTGGTACCTGGCAGATCGTGCAGCCAGTTTTCCAGTTCGACCAGCGTCTTACCTGCCACACTCTCTGGCTGTAACGTACTGCTCTCTTTCATTACGCCCGAACCGCTGCCGTACACCGACGACGAGCTGGTAAAAATGATGCGCGGCACTTTATGCGCCAATGCCGTATCTACCACGTTCTGCACGGCTTGCATGTAATCTTCACCGCCCTGAACCGTGCGGCTGGCGGGTAACGTCACCACCAGCGCGTCCACCGCCATCAGCGTGGCCAACTCATCTGCTTCACTTTTAATCTCGGGTGTCAGCACCAGTTGAAATGCCTCAATACCGCAGCGGCGCGCAGCATCCACACCATCGGGGGAGGTTTTGCTGCCGGTCACCTGCCAGCCGCGCGCCGTCAGCGCCATCGCCAGCGGCATACCCAGCCATCCCAGACCTACAATCGCGACTTTTTTCATACCGACTCCTGCTTTCCAGCGCTAAGACACCTCATCTTAGTCCCAGCGATTATGGCAAACCAGCGCAAACTGTTGCGGAAGGTTCCGAGAACTGACGTTAAAAAAGGGTTGCCAAGCGCCGCCATCTTCGTTAGGTTAATCAGCACGCAAATGAATACTCATTCAGCAACGGAATTTACTATGACACGCGTTCAGTTCAACCACCATCATCACCATCATCCTGACTAGTCTTTCAGGCGATGTGTGCTGGGAGACGATTAGGATCTTCCAGTGGTGCGAACGCAAAGAGAGCCCCCGGAAGATCATCTTCCGGGGGTTTTTTTATGGGCGAACGCAACCCCACTGAGTTCAGACAGGATTGAATAAGAGGACAGGAACCATGTTAGATAACACCCGTATTCGCATAGCTATGCAGAAATCTGGCCGTTTAAGTGATGAATCACGCGAACTGCTGGCCCGCTGCGGTATCAAAATCAACCTTCAGCAGCAGCGTCTTATTGCGTTTGCGGAGAACATGCCTATCGATATCCTGCGTGTACGTGATGACGATATCCCTGGCCTGGTGATGGATGGCGTGGTGGATCTCGGTATCGTCGGAGAAAACGTGCTGGAAGAAGAGCTGCTGGACCGCCGCGCACAAGGCGAAGACCCGCGTTACTTCACCCTGCGCCGTCTCGATTTCGGCGGTTGCCGCCTGTCGCTGGCGATGCCAGTGGATGCGGAATACACCGGCCCGCAATGTCTGCAGAACTCACGCATTGCCACCTCTTATCCGCACCTGCTGAAGAAATATCTCGATAAGCAAGGCGTCTCCTTTAAGTCTTGCCTGCTGAACGGTTCGGTGGAAGTCGCGCCACGTGCGGGTTTGGCCGATGCCATTTGCGACCTGGTATCCACCGGTGCCACCCTCGAAGCCAACGGCCTGCGTGAAGTGGAAGTCATCTACCGTTCTAAAGCGGTACTGATCCAGCGCGATGGCGAGCTGCCAGCAGCCAAGCAAGAACTGATCGACAAAATGATGACGCGTATTCAGGGCGTGATCAAAGCACGTGAGTCCAAGTACATCATGCTGCACGCGCCAAGCGAGCGTCTGGAAGAAGTGATCGCCCTGCTGCCAGGTGCTGAGCGTCCTACCGTATTGCCGCTGGCAGGCGAAGTGAGCCGCGTGGCGATGCACATGGTGAGCAGTGAAACCCTGTTCTGGGAAACCATGGAAAAACTGAAAGCGCTGGGTGCCAGCTCGATCCTCGTACTGCCAATCGAAAAAATGTTGGAGTAACAGCATGAGCACAATCATGACCCCGATTGACTGGCAACAGTGTGATGAACAACAACAGCAAGCGCTGCTGATGCGTCCGGCGATTTCTGCCTCGGCGAGCATCAGCGAAGTGGTGCGCGATGTGCTGACTAAAGTAAAGGAAGAAGGCGATGACGCCCTGCGTGAATTCAGCGCACGCTTCGACAAATCGCAGGTGGAAAACCTGCGCGTCACGCCTGAAGAGATGCAAGCCGCCAGCGATCGTCTGAGCGACAAGTTGAAGCAGGCGATGGCAGTGGCCGTCGGCAATATCGAAACGTTCCATAACGCGCAGATTCTGCCCGCGGTGGATATTGAGACCCAGCCGGGTGTGCGCTGCCAGCAGATCACCCGCCCGGTGCAATCTGTTGGGCTGTATATTCCCGGTGGCTCTGCCCCACTGTTCTCCACGGTATTAATGCTGGCAACCCCAGCACGTATCGCCGGTTGTGGTCGTGTGGTGCTGTGTTCGCCCCCGCCGATTGCCGATGAAATCCTGTATGCGGCGCAACTGTGCGGCGTAAAAGAGGTGTTTCAGGTTGGCGGTGCGCAAGCGATTGCTGCGCTGGCCTTCGGCACCGAAACCGTACCAAAAGTGGACAAGATTTTTGGCCCTGGCAACGCCTACGTCACCGAAGCGAAACGCCAGGTGAGCCAGCGTTTAGATGGCGCTGCTATTGATATGCCTGCTGGCCCATCAGAGGTTTTGGTGATTGCTGATGAAGGTGCCACACCGGCATTTGTCGCTTCTGATCTGCTATCACAAGCAGAGCACGGCCCGGATTCACAGGTTATCTTGCTGACCCCTTCGCTGAAACTGGCAGAAGGCGTGGCTCAGGCGGTGGAAGAACAGCTGGCTCAGCTGCCACGTGCGGCCACCGCACGTCAGGCACTGGAAAGCAGCCGCCTGATTGTGTTGCGCGATCTGGCGCAGTGCGTGGAAATCTCCAACCTGTATGGCCCGGAGCACCTGATTATTCAGACGCGTCAGGCACGCGATCTGGTGGATGCGATTACCAGCGCCGGTTCGGTGTTCCTCGGTGACTGGTCTCCAGAATCGGCGGGTGATTACGCCTCAGGCACCAATCACGTATTGCCGACTTATGGTTATACCGCCACCTGTTCAAGTCTGGGTCTGGCCGATTTCCAGAAGCGTATGACGGTGCAAGAGTTGACGCCGCAAGGCTTCCTCAATCTGGCCGCCACCATTGAAACTTTAGCGGCTGCTGAGCAGCTGGAAGCCCACAAAAATGCCGTTACCCTGCGTGTTGCCGCGCTGAAGGAGCAAGCATGAGCATTGAAGATTTAGCCCGCGCGAATGTGCGTGCATTGACGCCTTATCAATCGGCGCGTCGTTTGGGTGGTAATGGTGATGTATGGCTAAACGCCAACGAGTTCCCGCTGCCGGTGCCGTTTGAGCTGTCGCAACAAACGCTGAACCGCTACCCGGAATGCCAGCCAAAATTAGTGATTGAGCGTTATGCGGCTTACGCCGGTTTATCGCCGGAGCAAGTGATAGTCAGCCGTGGCGCCGATGAAGGTATCGAACTGTTAATGCGCGCCTTCTGCGAGCCAGGTAAAGACGCGATTCTGTTCTGCCCACCGACTTACGGCATGTACAGCGTCAGCGCGGAAACCATCGGCATCGAGTATCGCACCGTGGCAGCACTGGATGACTGGCAGCTGAATCTGCCTGCCATTGCCGAACAATTAGACGGCGTGAAAGTGGTCTACATGTGCAGCCCGAACAACCCGACCGGCAACCTGATCAATCAAGACGATATCCGCAAGCTGCTGGAGATGACGGCAGGTAAAGCACTGCTGGTGGCGGATGAAGCTTATATTGAGTTCTGCCCGGAAGCGACGCTGGCGGGCTGGTTGCAAGAGTATCCACATCTGGTGATCCTGCGCACCCTGTCGAAAGCCTTTGCGCTGGCAGGCCTGCGCTGTGGCTTTACGCTGGCCAACAAGCCAGTGATCGATCTGCTGATGAAAGTAATCGCCCCTTACCCGCTGGCTACCCCGGTTGCCGATGTAGCAGGACAAGCCCTGAGTGAGCAAGGCATTGCGCTGATGCGTCAGCACGTCACCGAACTTAACGCCAATCGTGCGTGGCTGTTTGAACAGCTACCACAGCTGAGCGTGGTGCAGCAGGTATTCCCGAGCGAAACCAACTACATTCTGGCGCGCTTCACTGATTCGCCAAAAGTATTTAAAACGCTGTGGGATCAAGGCATTATTCTGCGCGACCAAAACAAAAACCCCGGCCTTGCGGGATGCCTGCGCATCTCCATCGGCACCCGTGAAGAGTGCGAGCGCCTGATCGCCGCGCTGCAAGCCTTATCAGTGGAGCAAGCATGAGTCAGAAAACCCTTTTTATCGACCGCGACGGTACCATCATCTCTGAGCCGCCAACGGATTTTCAGGTTGATCGCATGGAGAAGCTGGCGTTTGAAAAAAACGCCATCCCTGCGCTGCTGGCCCTGCAAAATGCCGGCTATCAGCTGGTGATGATCACCAATCAGGACGGCCTGGGCACCGACAGCTTCCCGCAGGCTGATTTTGATGGCCCACACAACCTGATGATGCAGATCCTGACTTCGCAGGGCGTGAACTTCAGCGACATCCTGATCTGCCCGCATAAGCCGGAAGATAACTGCGATTGCCGCAAGCCGAAAACCAAAATGGTGGAAGCCTGGCTGGCACAAGGCGCACTGGATACCGCAAACAGCTACGTGATTGGCGATCGCCTGACCGATATCCAACTCGCGGAGAACATGGGTATTCAGGGCCTGCGTTACGGTGCCGAAGGCATTGACTGGGATGCGATTCAGGCACGCCTGACCAAGCGTGACCGCCACGCGCTGGTGCAACGCAACACCAAAGAGACGCAGATCAAAGTGGAAGTGTGGCTGGACCGCGAAGGCGGCAGCAAAATCAATACCGGTGTCGGCTTCTTTGACCACATGCTGGATCAGATTGCCGTACACGGCGGCTTCCGCATGAACATCGACGTGAAAGGCGATCTCTATATTGACGATCACCACACCGTGGAAGATACCGGTCTGGCGCTGGGTGAAGCGCTGCTGAAAGCGCTGGGCGACAAGCGAGGCATCGGCCGTTTCGGCTTCGTGCTGCCGATGGATGAGTGCCTGGCGCGCTGTGCACTGGATATCTCTGGCCGTCCGCACATCGAGTTTAAAGCCGAGTTTAGCTATCAGCGTGTCGGCGATCTCAGTACCGAGATGGTTGAGCACTTCTTCAGCTCCCTCTCCTACGCCATGATGAGCACCCTGCACCTGAAAACCAAAGGCAAGAACGACCATCACCGTGTGGAAAGCCTGTTTAAAGCCTTTGGCCGCACACTGCGCCAGGCAATTCGCGTGGATGGCAACACCCTGCCGAGTTCGAAAGGAGTGCTGTGATGAACGTGGTGATTCTCGATACCGGGTGCGCCAACCTTTCCTCCGTGAAGTGGGCGATTGAGCGCCTCGGCTATACGCCAGAAGTGAGCCGCGATCCGGATGTGGTGCTGCGTGCCGACAAGCTGTTACTGCCGGGCGTGGGCACTGCGCAAGCCGCCATGAACCAACTGCAAGAGCGTGACCTAATCGATTTGATCAAAGCCTGTACCCAACCCGTGCTGGGGATTTGCCTCGGTATGCAGTTGCTGGGACGTGGCAGCGATGAGAACGGCGGCGTAACCACGCTGGGCCTGGTGGATGAACCGGTCTCGCTGATGGATACCCAGGGTTTGCCATTGCCGCATATGGGCTGGAACCAGATCACCTCGCAGGCGGGCAATCACCTGTTCCGTAATATCCCTGACGGCAGCTACTTCTATTTTGTGCACAGCTACGCTATGCCGGTGAACGCCGCCACCATCGCCCAGTGCGATTACGGTCATCCGTTCACCGCCGCCCTGCAGAAAGATAACTTCTTCGGCGTGCAGTTCCACCCGGAGCGCTCTGGCAAAGCAGGCGCGCAGTTGCTGAAAAACTTCCTGGAGATGTGATGATTATCCCCGCATTAGATTTGATCGACGGCAAAGTGGTGCGCCTGCATCAGGGCGACTACGGCCAACAGCGCGACTACGGCAGCGATCCCTTACCGCGCCTGCAGGATTACGAACGTCAGGGCGCGGAAGTGCTGCACCTGGTGGATCTCACCGGTGCCAAAGATCCGGCCAAGCGCCAGATCCCTCTGCTCACCACCCTGCTGCGCGGCGTCAATGTGCCGGTGCAGGTCGGTGGTGGTATCCGCAATCGTGAAGACGTTGCAGCCTTGCTGGCTGCCGGCGCGACTCGCGTGGTGGTCGGTTCCACGGCTGTTAAGCAGCCGGAAGAAGTGAAAAGCTGGTTCAGCGAGTTCGGAGCAGATGCCATCGTGCTGGCACTGGATGTGCGCATTGACGCTAGCAATCGCAAAGAAGTGGCAATCAGCGGCTGGCAGGAAGCTGCGGGCGTAACGCTGGAAGAAGTGATTGGCTGGTATCAGCCGGTTGGCCTGAAGCACGTGCTGTGCACCGATATCTCCCGCGATGGCACCTTAAGCGGTTCCAACGTGGCGCTGTATAAAGAAGTGTCGGATGCCTTCCCGGATATTGCGTTCCAGAGTTCCGGTGGCATCGGCTCGCTGGAGGATATTGCGGCCTTACGAGGCAGCGGCGCGCAGGGTGTGATTGTCGGTCGCGCATTGCTGGAAGATAAATTCACCGTAGCGGAGGCGATTGCATGCTGGCAAAACGGATAATTCCTTGTCTCGATGTCCGTGACGGACAAGTGGTGAAAGGCGTCCAGTTCCGCAACCACGAAATTATTGGTGATATCGTGCCACTGGCGCAGCGCTATGCGCAGGAAGGCGCTGACGAGCTGGTGTTCTATGATATCACCGCCTCTTCCGATGGCCGTGTGGTGGATAAAAGCTGGGTGTCACGCGTCGCAGAAGTGATTGATATTCCGTTCTGCGTGGCGGGCGGTATCAAGAGTGAGGAGGATGCCGCGCGCATTCTGCAGTTCGGTGCGGATAAGATCTCCATCAACTCCCCGGCGCTGGCTGACCCTACGCTGATCACGCGTCTGGCAGATCGCTTTGGTGTGCAGTGTATCGTGGTGGGTATTGATACCTGGTTCGATGAAGCCACCGGCAAGTATCACGTCAATCAATATACCGGCGATGAATCACGTACCCGTGTCACCACCTGGGAAACCCTGGATTGGGTACAGGAAGTGCAGAAGCTAGGCGCGGGCGAAATCGTGCTGAACATGATGAACCAGGATGGCGTACGTAATGGCTACGATCTGGTGCAGCTGAAGAAAGTGCGTGAGGTATGTAAAGTGCCCCTCATCGCTTCTGGCGGCGCGGGCACCATGCCACACTTTCTCGAAGCCTTTGAACAGGCAAACGTTGATGGCGCACTGGCCGCTTCGGTGTTTCACAAACAAATTATCAATATCGGCGAGTTGAAAAACTTTCTGATCGACAACGGTGTGGAGATTCGCGCGTGTTAACTGCAGAACAACTGGCCAAACTGGATTGGGCCAAAACCGCGGGCATGATGCCCGTCATCGTCCAGCACAACGTTTCTGGCGAAGTGCTGATGCACGGTTATATGAATGAGGAAGCGCTGCAAAAGACGCTGGCGGAAGGCAATGTCACTTTCTTCTCTCGCACCAAAAACCGCTTGTGGACCAAGGGGGAAACCTCCGGTCACTTTTTGAAGGTCGCGAGCATCACGCCGGATTGTGATAACGACACCCTGCTAGTGCTGGCAAACCCGATTGGGCCAACCTGCCACCTTGGCACCTCAAGCTGCTTCTCACCGGCTGCGCCAGATTGGGCGTTCCTGTATCAGCTGGAGCAGCTGCTGGCTTCACGTAAGAGCGCCGATCCTGAGAGTTCTTACACCGCGAAACTCTATGCCAGCGGCACAAAGCGTATCGCGCAGAAAGTCGGTGAAGAAGGCGTGGAGACCGCACTGGCAGCCACAGTGAACGATCGTCACGAACTGACCAACGAAGCCTCTGATTTGCTGTATCACCTGATGGTGCTGCTGCAGGATCAAGACCTGGATTTGAGCACCATCATTAACAATCTGCGTGCGCGTCATAAATAGCGGATTGTGCAATAAGCTGCTCAAAATTGGCTTCAAAAGCGGGTTTTGAGCAGTATGCTTCTCAAATTAACGCGTGAATCTCATCGCAACTCACCGCGTGTTAATTACCCTCTTCACCCGGCACTTCGCTGCACAATCATGGCGCTTTATAAGGACGGTTCCTCTGTGACCACTCATGAAAAACTGATCGCCCTGCTCGACCAGCACAACGCCCGTTATCGCGTGATGGAACATCCCGCGACTGGCAAATGTGAAGCTGTTGCTGAGATTCGCGGGACGGAAGTGGGACAAGGCGCCAAAGCATTGGTGTGCCATGTCAAAGGTAACGGTATCAAACAGCATGTGCTTGCGGTTCTGCCAGCTGATCAACAGGCGGATTTGAGCAAAGTGGCTGAAGCGGTGGGTGGGCGTCGCGCTTCTTTGGCTTCTCCAGCAGAGGTGGACGCGTTAACGGGCTGTGTGTTCGGTGCGATTCCACCCTTCAGTTTTCATCCCGACCTGCGGTTGGTGGTAGACCCACTGCTGTTTGAACGCTACGACGAAATCGCCTTTAACGCGGGTCTGCTGGAAAAATCAGTGGTACTGAGTGTGGCGGATTATCGCACCATGCATAATGGTAACGTCATGAAAATAATCTGCTAATTGCCATGGCGGACAGTGATCGGTACTCTGCGTTATTCCACATCACGAAAAAGAAGACCGATATTATGGCAAGTTCTCGATTTACTGCCCGCCTGCGTCAGACGCTGGCGCTGGCTGTGCTGGCAGGTTGCGCATTTGGCGCACAGGCAAAGATTGAACAAGTACGCTTCGCGGTTGATCCAACCTATCCTCCTTTCGAATCCAAGACCCCACAGGGCAAGCTGGTTGGTTTTGATATCGACCTTGGCAATGCGCTGTGCGAGCAGATGCAAACCAAATGTGTGTGGGTAGAGAGCCAGTTCGATGGCATGATCCCGGCGCTGAAAGCCCGCAAGTTCGATGCCATCCTGTCGGATATGGGTATCACTGAAGAGCGTCTGAAACAGATCGACTTCACCGTTCCGCTCTATGATACGCACACCCAATTGATTGCACGCAAAGGCTCTGGCCTGCTGCCAACGGCTGAATCGCTGAAAGGCAAAACAGTTGGCGTTGAGCAGGGAACCGTGCAGGAGCGCTATGCACTGGCAAAATGGCAGCCACACGGCGTGAACGTGGTGCCTTACGGCGATCAGGCGCAGGTTGAAAGTGATTTGATCTCTGGTCGTCTGGATGTGGTATTTACCGATGCCGCTCAGGCAGCAAACGGCTTCCTGAAACACCCACAGGGCAAAGATTTCGAGCTGGCTGGCCCGATTGTTGAAGATCCGATTATCGGTCCAGGTACGGCGATTGGTTTGCGTAAAGGGGATGAAGTGCTGAAAACAGCCCTTGATAACGCCTTTGCTGAAATCAAGAAAAACGGCACCTTCGATAAGATTCAGAAGAAGTACTTCGCCACCGACATCTCGATCCAGCAGTAATCAATGTAGAGGCGGTCTCAAGGCCGCCCTATTCGCGCCGCTAACATGAGCGAGCGCAAATTTAGCGGCTTCATTTCCGCTCATTCTCACAGCAGCACTATAATTCCAATCAATAAAATTAATCAGGCACGACGTTCAACGTGCCGTAGATACAGGACATCGACCTCGTCATGCAACAACAACATCATCCTCTGCTAAGTGCTTCCCTCGGTACACAGCGCGAAATCGTCAGCTTCCATTTCGGTACCGATTCCCAGCAGCGCGTCTACATTCAGGCGGCACTGCACGGTGATGAACTGCCGGGTATGGCGGTGGCGTGGTATCTGAAACACAAGCTGCTGGCGCTGGAATCGGCCGGGCAGCTCAAATCCAAAATTACGCTGGTGCCGGTGGCAAATCCGCTGGCGATGGGGCAACACTGGCACGGCAGCCATTTGGGTCGATTCCATACGCTTTCAGGTCAGGATTTCAATCGCCGTTTCCCGGCATTAGGCGATACCCTGGCTGAAGAGTTGGCCGGTTCGTTGACACAGAGTGAATATGAGAACAAACGGTTGATCCGTGATGCCATTGATCGCCACTATCGAGACCGCGTTGCTCGTACCGAACTGGATGCGCAGCGCTTCACGCTAATGCGTATGGCCAGCCAGGCAGATTTGATGATTGATCTGCACTGCGACTGGGACGCATTGCCGCATCTCTACACGACCCCGCATGCGTGGCAGGATATCGAGCCTTTAGCGCGTTGGTTAGGTAGCGAAGTACAGCTTCTGGCCCAAATCTCTGGTGGCGAGCCGTTTGATGAAGCCTGCTGCGAGCCGTGGTTAACGTTGGCCGAGCGGTTTGGTGGTGAGTATCCGATGCCACGGGGTTTGTTACCGGTGACGCTCGAATTACGTGGTGTGGCGGATGTGTCGCCTGGACAAGCTGAGAAGGATGCGGATGCGATTATTAACGCGCTGATTGAAGGTGGCTACATTGCGGGTGACGTGGGTGAGTCCCCTGCTCTGATCAATCCTGCGACACCGCTGGCAGGTTGTGAGTATATCCATGCACCGCATTCTGGAATGCTGTTGAATCGCCGTGAGTTGGGTGAGTGGATCAAGCCGGGTGAAGTGGTAGCGGAGATTGTGGACCCGATTACCGACCAGGTGACGCCGCTGGTGGCAGAGTTTGGTGGGGTGCTGTATGCAAGGAACCTGATGAAGTTTGCTACGGCTGGGATGCTGGTGGTGCGGTTGGCGGGTGAAAATGCGGGCAGAGAGGGAGAGTTGCTGGTGGTTTGATGTACATTCAGGAGAGCATTAATTACTCGCAGCAACAATCATTATTGACATCAATTTTCTAATGTATTTCAAAAATTTTTAAGAATAAAATCTTTATGTCAATTGTAAAGATTACACGTAAAAGAAGGTTGACACACATTACATATCACCTTTATAAAAGGCGTTTTATTTACGTTGGACACTAAATTGAAACTCATAATTCAGATACCTTGCTTTAATGAAGCTGAAACTTTAGCGGTGGCTTTAGCAGAGCTTCCAAGACATGTTGAAGGCTTCGACAAAACAGAATGGTTAATCATAGATGATGGCAGTAAAGATGACACCGTTGAAGTTGCAAAAGCGTGCGGAGTAGACCACATAATAAAACACACGCATAATCAGGGCCTTGCGAAAGCATTCATGACGGGTCTGGATGCATGCTTGAAGGCAGGCGCCGATGTGATTATCAATACCGATGCTGATAATCAGTATAATGCCGCTGATATACCCAATTTAGTTAAACCTATTCTTTCTGGTGATGCTGAATTTGTCATAGGTGAACGACCGATTCAAGCTATTGAACATTTCTCACCCATAAAAAAATTCTTGCAAAAACTCGGAAGTACTGTTGTTCGCATGGCGAGCAAAACGAATATCCCTGATGCGCCAAGCGGTTTTCGCGCAATAACACGCAATGTAGCACAGCGTTTAGTGGTGTTTAGCGCTTACACTTATACACTGGAAACCATTATCCAGGCCGGCCAGCAAAATATAGCAATAGTCTCTGTACCAGTAGGCGTTAATGATGATCTTCGACCATCGAGATTGGTAAAGAGCATTACTTCTTACGTTAAAAGAAGCATTGCTACCATTTTTAGAATTTTTATCATTTACCGTCCGTTCAGATTTTTTGGAATAATGGGCACTCTGCTATTTTCACTGGGGTTCATTATCAGTGCAAGATTCCTCTACTTCTATTTTAATGGAAACGGCAGTGGTCATATTCAGTCATTAATTCTCGCCGCCGTTTTACTCGGAATGGGTTTCCAAACAATACTCATAGCCTTTATTGCCGATCTGTTAGCAGCGAATAGAAAATTACTAGAAGACATTCGCTATAAAACTAACGTTCAATTCTACAATTCTAAAGATGAAGATAATCAGTAAATGATATCTTTTATCAAAAAACATCTTAATAAAATAGGAAGCTTGTTAGCGTTGTGTGGAGTTTTGTTCTTAGGTATAAAACTTCACACATACAGCGCGAATATTAGCTTTAACCTGATACCCATTGAAAAATGGTGTTTGTTTATTTTACTAACATTAGCATATGGCATCCTGTGTCTGCTCAACGCTATTTCATGGAAATACAATCTAAAGCACTGTCATGTAACAATAAAGACGCTTGATAGCGTCTCGATTTATGGCGTTTCACAACTAGCCAAATATCTGCCAGGCAACGTATTCCAGTTTGCGGGTCGCCAGGCGCTTGGCATGGCAAATAAGATTAACGCAAAGGCTCTTGTTAAATCTACGTTTTGGGAGTTAGTTTTACTCTGTTTAGGTGGCGCTATTCTGTCAACGTTGATGATTACTATTTTGACGCCGTTTTTTACCCCTGCATCAGCCATTATCGCGACTATCATATTTATCGCAATATACCTGACATTGTTAAAACATTTTACCAGTATTCAATTGGCGAAAGCTGCATTCATAAACCTGGCGTTCACGTTAATATCAGGAGTATCTTTTTTACTTCTACTTAAAATTCTTAACTTCCCTATCGGAAACTTACAAGGCCATGAGGTTGTCGGTGCATATATCCTGGCATGGCTTATTGGATTAATTACACCCGGGGCACCAGCAGGTGTAGGCATCCGAGAAGTCATTCTTTTATACCTTTTTAAAGATGCCATAAGCAATGAGGATTTGCTACTGACTGTTTTGCTGGGGAGAGTAATGACGGTTTCTGGAGATTTTATCTTCTATGTCATCGCGCTGATATGTGGATATATAAAGAAAAGCAGGAGTATAAATAATGCTTAAGTATAACAAAAAAATAATTTATTTACCCTATGCAATATTTGTGTTTATTTGTATTAACTGCTTTTATGGCTCAATTCCATTCCTGTCAATTCCAACTTTAGGTCAAGCAGTTTGGACCAGTGGCTTTGCTAAATCTCTATCCCATAATTCATTCATTCTGGATTTCTTCGCACGGGATATAGGTTACCCACATCCGGCAGCTATCGCCTTTGGTTTAAGTGGCGCCTGGGTCCAGTCCCTTTTCATTCGCATGGGTTTCGAAGTATCTGATGCCTATTCAATGATGAACATTTTCTGGCTCGCTGTGGCTTTTGTAGGATGCATTAAATTTACTATAAAGTTTAATGTACCCAAGCCCACCCAACCAATACTTGTTGCAGTATGGTTTTCAATGCCGATTGTATCCCAACATCTAGGCTATAGCATGCTAGCCCTGGGAATTGCATTATTGCCGACTTATATCTATGCGGCAATATGTCTGGCTGAAGTAGAAATAATAAAAACCAAAAAAGTCATTCTCCTTTCAACCCTCTACCTACTGTTAACAATCATCTCCGTATTTATGGATGGTTATACGTTTGTTATGTTCGCATGCGCAGCCAGCCTGATACTATTGAGTTCAATATTAAAAAGTAATTCCGAGTGGAAATCATCAACTACAAAGTTTTTCTTGCATCTAAGTTGTTTTTTAGTTTCATATCTCCTCTACATTAGTTTTATCGGGAAAAGTAACTTTACGCCATCAAGTGAAGATTATTTCCGAAGTTGGGGGTTAGACTTAAGTTTCTTAATATTCCCTACAATGGGAAAAAACTGGATTTTAGATCTGATCGGTTATTCAACAGGCCGTTCCGAAAAATTATTTTTTGGTGATTCATCAGTTTGGATTACAACTTTCAGCTTACCATTAATATTGGTAGGAATTTATTCATTCTTTAAGGTCAAAACGCAAAGTAAATATGCCATTCCACTGCTGTTAGTTACTTTACTTTCCTTTTATATGGCAATGGGCCCTTCGGTTAAATTCGACAGTACCCGAACCAACAGTCGTGAAGAGCAAGCAATAGCAATAACTGACATGCCCGCATCAAGTGCTGTTATACCCACGGGTAATGCAGTTCTGAGCAAATTACCTGGGTTTAATGCAATGAGAGCAACATATCGCTGGCTTGCATTAAGCCTGGCGTGCCTCTGGCTTCTTTTGGTCATCTACGCAGGCACTGATAAGAAGAATAAAAACTTCATTTTCCTATCATGTATAATTTTAATTGCTCTAAACTTACCAAATGTAAACTCAACCTTGAGCTCTAAAAAGTCTTACAAAGCAATGTTTGATAATATTAATAATGAATTAATTTCAAAGATTGCAAATAAAACTTCCGATGGAGAAAGAGTTGTCTTTCTGCCTATTGGCAATGACTTCCTGATTAATTACGTCGCTCCGATGGCAAACATTAAAGCTTTCAACATTGGTGGTGATAAAAATCTGGAAGAAGCCAAACATTATTGGCCGTTGGAAATTCGAAACTTTAACGAATTATCTGATGACCGACGCGTTAATACAATTGAAAACATGCTACTCAAAGACGAAGTTGATGCTGTTATTATTCCTTACATAGATATGCTATGGAGCGCGCATGTCTGGCCATGTAAAGCAATGCCACATGATAATCAAGCATCTGATGACAGCAATGATTTAAGCATTGATGATTATCCTGCCGATTCTCAGTGCCCTAATTATTATCGCGAACATTACCGGCCTTTAGTTAAATTATTATCTGAACATCCAAACCTAATTGTTTCCAATGATGATTTATTTACAATAATTAGACTGAACAATACTTATCAAGATGATGCAGTGCGGGAAAAGTATTTATCAAACCATATCCAAACATATGAATATCCGCTCATTCTCAATTCTGAGCATTCAAATGTGACATTCTTAATGGATGGAATATGGCATAACCTTGAAAGCGATCAGGTATGGACTGGCAAAGACTTCGGAATAACTTTACCGGTTCCTGATAAATGTAATCGCGAAAAATGTGAAGTTAGTTTCACCATGAAGGCCTTCTCAGCCAGTGTTAAAAATCCATATGTCATGGAAATTAGCACTCAAACAGCAAAAGGGTTAATGCACAAATCGGTAACAATTTTAGATAACACGATGAATGATATTATCATTCCATTATCTGCTAAAAATACCCAGCGTATCGAATTTAGCGTTCCGCAGGCTACTTCACCTCGTAAACTAGGTATTAGTGATGATAACCGCATATTAGGTATGGCAGTAAGTGAAATAAAACTTGTGGATGATGAGTCACGGAAAAATGAAATAACAAAAATAGAAAAATCATTAGCGCCAGTAAATTACCCTATTCTTGTAACATCTAACGATCCCAAGGTAAAAGCTATTTTATCCGGTCAATGGAATGATATCGAAGATGACCATGTTTGGTCAGGAAGAGATTTTTCATTACTTTTGCCAGCAGATAAATCATGTATCCAGCAAGTGTGTAAACTCGCCATTACCTTTAGTATGTTTAATGCAAGCATTGAAAAACCTGCAAAACTGACTGTACATTATATTAATTGGTCAGGTGAACAGATAGATCGAAGTATTACAATAACAGACTCAGGACAGCAGAAGTTGTTGATATCGCCCATGAAATCAAATTTTTCCAAAATTGATTTTCATGCTGACTCTGCTGAATCCCCTTTTGAGGCAGGTCTAAGTAATGACTCAAGAACGTTGGGGATGGCGTTGAAAGAAATAGACATTGAAAAATAAATCCAAAAAATAAAAACCTTGGTGTGATGCTCCACTCCACGTGGAGCATCAAGAAAAAATTAAAATCTATTTAGAAAAAAATCATTAGCCACATTTATGATATTTCCGATTGATAGATCGGAAAAATAACATTTAAAGATCTTTGTTAGCTTAAATTAAAGGTTGCTTTACAATGAATAAAATAGTCTCCATACACTATTTACGAGGAATTGCTGCCCTACTTGTGGTTGCATATCATAACAAAACCAGTGGATATGAAGCTTCAGGAAACCAAGATATCTTTGAGTATCTATTCAAAGGTGGTGCTTTTGGGGTAGATCTGTTTTTTATCATAAGTGGCTTTATCATTGCGTACTCAACAAAAGAAAACACAGAGAACAATCTTCTAAACTTCACTTTAAAGCGACTTTTTAGAATCTACCCGATATTAATTGTCGCAATTACAATATATATATTTATTAACCCTGTGTACTCGTCTGAAGAAATTTTACGATCTTACTTTTTTATTAATCGCGATTATAGCAAAGCAGCACCATTTTTCGGATACAACGTGCTTTTCCCAGCATGGTCATTAAGTTACGAAATGTATTTTTATTTCGTTTTTGCTTTAGCCATGGGAATTAGTCACCCGAAAAGAATTTTAATAACATCGGCCTTACTTATCATTCCAGCTTCAATACTACAATTATATTTCAATGCTGGCATTAGTTTAAATGGCAACATGCATCTGCAAGATACCAATATAACTCCATTGAATTTTTTCGCATCACCCATGATGTTTGAGTTTGTAGTTGGTATGCTTTTATTTAAAATAATGGATTACTTTGAAGGTTTTAAATATTATAAATCAGTTTCATTAATATTACTTTTATCTTTCCTTACCTGCTACTTTACCACTTTCCGTTTTGCTGTAGGGTTGTACGGATTTGGTAGCTGGGCAATACTACTCATCGTTGCCGCGTTACTATTTGAGAAGAATCATGGCTTAAAAGAAAGTAGAATTCTTACGTTTTTTGGTGATATTTCATACTCTCTCTATCTTGTTCATGCCATCACCATGCAGATTTTGATGAAATACCACGACCATGTACCATTCTATGGAAAAAACTCGCCACTTAAATTTTTAGTGATTTTATTAACCTCGATTGTACTTGCGTGGATATTACACCATGTCATTGAAAAACCTATGCTAAGGGTGGGCAAGCTAGCATTAAATAAAGCGAAAAAATTTAAAAAAAACATAAGTATCAATGATGTTTAAAATAAAAAAAGGCTTAATGCTAAGCATTAAGCCTTATATTCCCTATGTCGTTTGTATCTAATAGTAATTAATCCAGCCACTCAGTATGGAATACACCTTCTTTATCAGTACGCTTGTAAGTGTGCGCACCGAAGTAGTCACGTTGAGCTTGAATCAAGTTCGCTGGCAGAACTTCAGAGCGATAGCTGTCGTAGTAAGCGATAGCTGCTGAGAAGGTTGGTGTCGGAATACCGTTTTGGATAGCGTAAGAAACGACATCACGCAGTGCTTGCTGGTACTCATCAGCGATATTTTTGAAATACGGGTCAAGCAGAAGGTTAGCAATTGCCGTATTGTTTGCATAAGCATCAGTGATTTTCTGAAGGAACTGGGCACGAATGATGCAGCCCGCACGGAAGATTTTAGCAATCTCACCATAATGCAGGTCCCAGTTGTTCTCCTCAGATGCTGCCCTTAACTGTGAGAAGCCCTGTGCATAGGAAACAATTTTGCCCAAATACAACGCGCGACGCACTTTTTCTACAAATTCAGCTTTATCTCCCGTAAATTCCTGGGCTTTAGGCCCCGTCAGGACCTTAGAAGCAGCAACACGTTGAGATTTCAGGGAAGATAGATAACGCGCAAACACTGACTCAGTGATCAACGAGAGAGGTTCACCAAGATCAAGGGAGCTCTGACTCGTCCACTTACCTGTGCCTTTGTTGGCCGCCTCATCCAAAATCACATCTACAAGGTACTTACCTTCATCATCTTTCTTCGTGAAGATATCTTTGGTGATATCGATTAAGTAGCTGCTCAGCTCACCGTTGTTCCATTCAGTAAAGGTGCGCGCAAGAGCTTCGTTGTTCAGACCCAGCGCACCTTTAAGTAATGCGTAGGCTTCAGCAATCAGTTGCATGTCGCCATATTCAATACCATTGTGGACCATCTTAACATAGTGGCCTGCGCCATTTGGTCCAATATAGGCAACGCAAGCCTCGCCATCTTCTGCGCGCGCAGCAATTTTATCGAAAATCGGGGCAACCAACTCATAAGCTTCTTTTTGTCCGCCAGGCATGATTGAAGGACCTTTTAACGCACCTTCTTCACCACCTGAAACGCCAGTGCCAATGAAGTTAAAGCCTTGATCAGAGAGTTCTTTATTACGACGAATAGTGTCTTTATAGAAAGTGTTACCGCCATCAATAAGGATATCGCCCTTGTCCAGATGCGGTGTCAGGGAAGCGATAGTTTTGTCGGTAGCTTCACCGGCTTGAACCATTAGCAAAATGCGGCGTGGTTTTTCTAGTGATTCAACAAACTCTTCTACGGTGTAAAATGGCGCGAGTTTCTTGCCCTGATTTTCTGCGATGACTTCATCAGTCTTTTCACGTGAACGGTTGAAGATAGAAACAGTGTAACCACGGCTCTCGATGTTTAAAGCCAGATTACGTCCCATCACTGCCATACCAACCACACCGATTTGTTGCTTGGACATTATCTACTCCTGTCTGAAGGTCTCATCACCAGACACATTCTGCTGGTGAACAAAGGTGGAAATTATGTTAACTCACTATAGACATCTTCGGGTAGTGATTGATGCTAATTTCATTAATTGCACACACCGACAAATATACTATTTTATCAATGATTTATATAAACATTGGTAAGCGGAGACCATTTTTTCACCGGTAAAATGTTCCCGGTAACGTTTATAAGCCCTATCCCCGTAAGTTGTTGCCAATGCCGGGTTTTCCCACAATGTTTCTAAGGCTATGGCTAACGCTTCTGGGTCAGAAGGAGGAACAACAATCCCTGTCTCTTGATGGATGTTAATCCATGAAGTCCCGGTACCTATCTCGCTTGAGATTAAAGGCTTGCTAAACATCGCCCCTTCAAGCAGAGATATCCCAAATGCCTCTGACCTCAAGTGCGATGGAAAAACCATTGCATAGCTGAGATGTAATAAAGCTATTTTATCAACGTCATCTAACGCACCCAGGAAAATTATATTCTGGAGCCCCAATGCATCGACTTGCAATTTCAATTCATCTTGAATTGGTCCGGAGCCCACAATGACAATTGGGTAATCCTTTTTCTTATTAGCCTCTAATAATATATGTAACCCTTTATAATATCGAAGTGTGCCAACAAAAAGAAAAAAACGCTCGGGTAGCCTGGCACGCCACGAATCTAGAGCCGCGGGATCGGGTAATTCATATCCCGCTTGGTTAATTCCTATAGGAATTACGTCAACCTTATCAATATATTTTTTTAATGTTGGGCTTGTTTCTACATAATTCGGTGAAGTAGCAACTATTTTGTCCACTGATGACATAAACTTATGCATCAAAGGGGTGTAGATTTTCAGTAAATTCTTTTGCCTAACAATATCAGAATGATAGCTTACCACCGTTGGCTTGTTTATCTTGCAGATAAAGTGCAAAACATCCATAAATGGCCATGGAAAGTGGTAGTGAATGATATCAGCTTCATTGGCGAGTTTTTTAAATAATGATAGTGCTCGAAGTGAAAATGGACTTGATGCTAACGAGAATTCCGCATGAATTCTGAAAGCTTTATGAGAGGCTATTGTTGCATTGAGATCTGTATCTCCCGGGGTCAAAGAGAGAACAGTAGTTTCAATCTCGCTATTTTTCGACCCTTCGGCGAGTTGAAATATAACCTGTTCAATGCCACCGAAAGTATCGGGATAATAAGTTTTATAAAAATGGAGAACTTTTATCATAACTAATTTAATTCTTTATAAACTTTCATTGTTTTCTGGGCACATTTTTCCCAACTGAAACGTTTGGCATGAGTGATTCCCTGCTCGATTACATGTTTTCTGAGATCATCAGAGCACAGGGCAATTTCGAGCTGACTACGTATACCCTCAACATCACCGGCATCATGAAATAACGAATGTTCACCGGCGACTTCAGGCAGTGAAGAATTATTTGAGCATACCACCGGCACTCCAGATTGCAGAGCCTCTAAAACAGGCAATCCAAATCCTTCATAATTACTGGGGAAGCAAAAAACTTTAGCTGCACTGTATAGCAATGGGATATCTGAATTAGGAATGTATCCAAGGTAGATCAACCATCCCTCACGTTGTGCTTTTTCAATTCTTAAAAGAATTTGCTCGTTTCTCCATCCTTTGAATCCACTGATGACGAGTGGAAAAGCAAGCCTGAGCTCAGTTGGCATGGATTCATAAGCATCTATCAGAGATATTATGTTTTTTCTCGGCTCAATAGTGCCGATAAAAAGCGAGTAGCCTTGATAATTTAATTTGTATTTTTTTAATACCGGTAATGTTTGTAACTCATCTCGGGGATAGAAATTATCAGATGCTGCCAAATGTGTCGTTTTGATTTTTTCACTTGGAAAATCGAAATGTTCACTTAGTTCTTTTTTAATGTAATCCGAAACAGTGATGATAAAATCACTACGTTCGAGTCCTTTCAAAATTTCTTGTTGAGTGTACCTACACCTTTTGGGCTCAAAATAGTCGGGGTACTTGAATGGACTCAAATCATGAAATGTACTTATTTTTTTAGCCTTGTGCTCTGGCAAAAAAAAATTGGGCCCATGGTAGATATAGTCACTATAACGAGATAACACTCGTTTTTTTATTTTTGGCGAAAGTGTTTGATAAATTTTTATTGCAGCAGTACTGTTTTTTAGAATATTTTTCAGCCCGTGCGATACGGTTATAGATGAATTTTCATCTGGTATAGTTTGAACGATTTTTTTTCCATCAAAGTATAGAAGATGTTCAATTTCATCGGTTTTTTCTATGGCTCTTGCTAATTCGTATGTATAACGACCAATGCCAGTTAAGGGATATTTGATTGGTTCTACAGAGAGAATAACCTTCATAAATTCCTCAAGGGAGCTATATCACTATGGCTCATTGTATGATTAATACCAATCTTTGATTGCTCTATTTCTGACCAGCCCATTACAGAGATTATCAAGTCGCATGCCTACAACACGATAATCATGCTGGTTACGCCAGCTATTTGCTGCTTTTGTAACCGCTTGCCATTTCGGGCTCTTATCTTTGATTTCTTCAAGCTTTGCGCTAATGTCTTCCGCAATCTGTTCGGCGCTGAATCCACTAAACTTAAATACTGCATCGCCAAGATCGTCAAAGATTGGAATAGGCGTTACCATCACAGGTTTGTTTGTCGCCATCCCGTATCGGACCGCCCCACTGGCAGACTCCCCGGTGTTTTGATAGGCAAAGAGAAGCAGGTCAGCTTCTGACAATAATTTCAGGCTTTCGCTGTCAGCTAAGAAGCTGTTATGGAATTCAACCAGATCGCCAATATTATTTTCGCTGACGTACTTCTTCAAGTCACTAATCAAATCCCGTGATTCTCCAACAGGGAATTCAGCGTTAACTAACTTTAATTTAACTGGACGATTTTTATCTTTTAATAATTTTACCGCTTGTACAATTTCAAGCAGACCCTTATGAGGTAAACAGAAACCATAACTGGCGATAACCTGCAAATTTTTAGCAGTTTGCGTTTTTGAAGAAAATGACTCGTTACGCAATACGCCATGAGGGAAAAGTGCAACGTTATTTTCCAAACCAAGAGTCTTCAAACGATTTAGATCGGCGAAGGAATGCACTAACAGTCGGTCACAGCATTTTAGGGCATCAAGCATATGGACCAATTTGAAATTCTCTTCTGGTTCCTTCACGGGATCAACTGTTGAATGCAGTGTCATCACGACAACGATATTACGTTGCTTTAAAGTGTAAATTAGCTCTGACAGCTCAGCATGATTGAAGAATCCATAGTTAAACTGGATGATGATGGTGTTAAGGCCGGCTTGTTCAATATACTTAATGACGGTATGGAAGTTATTACTTTCTTTCCCAATATTCCAACTTCTGATACTAAAGTCTTTCTTGGTATCCAGAAGCTCTTGTCCATTAGGGGAAAATATAATAGGTTCAACCCCAGGCATGTTATCAATCAGATGCTGTGAGTAGGTCGCTATGCCGCATTTGGTGTTCCAGGTTGTTATCCAGCCTGTTTTTGCTGACTGATTACATTCCCAATGTTTAGCCTCAAGAATATAAATAGCAGAGACAGAACGCTCTGCCACAGCTGACCATGTAAAGCGAGAGAGAATCTTTTGGCGACCATTTTCGGCCATTTTACTTCGCAACTCACTTGACGTTAGCGCTGCAAGTTTCATCTTCTTCGCCAGGTCATCAATATCGATATTGACCCATGCTGAAGAATAAAGACCAAAATGAGTTTTTGCATGGGCATAGTGGTAATCCACTAACCAGCTATTCGTTGAATCACAAAAATCCCTTTGCCCACTCCAATCTGTAACTATTGCAGGCATTCCACTCAACATGGCTTCCGCAATTGGCAACCCAAAACCCTCTGCACAACTTGGAGCGACGAGAACATCACATTGCTCATAGATACTTTTGAGGCTACCCTCGTCGAGATCCTCTTTAATAATTATCACGTGAGGGAAGTCAGATCGCTTTTGCTGGCATGCTGCCAAGCTTTCAGAAATTGTATTATGTGGGTTATCAAACGTCTTAATGACTAACGTAACATCATCTTCAAAGCTGAATGCTTGACCGTAAGCTTCAAGCATGGCTTCCGCCCCTTTGCGCGGAAAGCATGAAGACACATGTAAGAAACGGAAGGTTTTGGTGGTTTCGAGCAAGTAGTGCTCGGCATTGACACTTTCCCAGTGATCACAACCATTCGCAGTTACGAATGCAGGCAAGCGTAGGCCATTATCAATCAGAATCTTTTTAACATGATGTGAAGTACAGAGAACACCATCGAGTTCTTGATTAAAACTCTGAATCCACTCGAATGGATATCCCGTCTCCTCCCATGCATAACAGTGTAAAAGTTTGACCTTAGAATTAAGTCCAGACACCCGTGGCGGATAGATGTTACGTGACTGGATAGAAACTGATTCAGTCATCACTTTGCCTGCTTTATCATTCCACGCTAGCAAATCAGCATTGTCAGCTTTTTGCATAAAGGAAGGATTTGGCGAAAAATCGCCTGGACCTTCAGTTGAATGCAAAATCACCTCTAGGCCCTTTCGAGCGAGACCACGGGCAAATTCACGATTGACTAAAGCGAGACTATAAGAGGAGTCAAATGGGCCATCGACCTGCCACTCCAACGATTTTGATAAGACATGATTCAGTTCAACCCGCTTAATATTTCGGTCTAGCGCTTCGGCAACGCGCAATAAATCTTGCTGAGAGGGTCTGGTTTTTGTACTGATTTTTTTTATGTCATCGATTGCAGATACGGTTTCTAGGGCACTTTCATCCTCAACAACAATTTCCGGCTCATAGTGTTCGAAGGCAGCAAGCGCACGCTGAGCAGAAATGTCCCAGGAAAATTTATGTGCTTGGTTCAGTGCATGATTTTTTAGTGAATGACGGAACGGTTCATTGACAATGACTTCGCGAATTTTACTGGTAATTGAACTCACTGAGAATGGATCGAAGAGTGCCGCTTCCAGTCCAATAACTTCGGGAATGCTTGTTACATTTGAACCAATAGTTGGCGCGCCACATCTCATTGCTTCCAGAATAGGAAGTCCAAAGCCCTCATGCTCAGACGCGAAAACAAATAGGAAACAGTGGCGATAAAGAAGAATCAGTTCATCATCACTGACATATCCGGTTAATATCACATCATTTTTTGAAAGACTTGATTTCTTTACAATAGATTGTAGATAGTTGCGATCAGCTGCATTAACCTTACTGATAATCACTAATTGTTTATTAAACCGTAATTCTGGCTCAATTTCGGAGAAGGCAACAATTAGCCTTTCAAAATTCTTCCGCTTATCAAACCCACCTGGGGCATAAAGAATGATGTCTTTTTGTATTGAGAACTTATCTTTAACTTCTTCAATATTAATATCCACTATTTCTTTATCGTACCACTCATCCTCGGTTGCAGAAGAGATAGAGACAACCTTAGCTGAAGTGTCAGGAAGATATTTTTGGGTTTCTTGAGCTGTATAATCTGAATTCGTAAGAATAAGGTCTGCCACTTTCAAATACTCAATTTTATTCATGTAGTATTGGCGAAAATGGACGTCTTGTAAGTAGGTTTTTTCATTGACCAGAGGAATGAGATCGTGATGGAGTACCGCTACTTTGGTTTTGCTTTGCAATTTTTTGATAGTGACCGTAGCGTCATCAATATGACCTTCAAATAGACTAGTTATGAAAACCCAATCAACTGAAAGTGTACGGATCATTTCCTCGCGAATAATCGCAGCCGCACTCTGCCTCCACTCATTCCCCTCATCACAGGCACGGAGAGGGGCCGGTAGTTGGCATACCACAATGTTCTTTTCTGGTAACAGCCCTTCTAAGGCATTTTTGATGCCCTGAATAGTATGTTCAAAGTTTCCATTCAGAAGCACAAAGAAGTCATGGTGTTTGTTATTCCGAAGTAAACCTTTAGTAATAGATAATGAATAGCGCCCTATCCCTCTGAATCTGCTTTCTGTTTGCGCGCCCTGTAAATCAATTAAAATTTTCATTATTTATTACCTTTGTGATGCTTTACTTCATCATGTTGAAGATCTTCATAGATCTCCTTCGCCCTATTTGTCAAATTATGAACATGGGTTGTGGATATTGAATGATTAAAATCGTGAGAAAAATCACTTCCGTTCAAGGATTTAAAGTAAATTTTCCTTAGTAAGGAATAGACTCCGAATTTGCGCATCAAATATAACGAACCAGACCTCGCCGTGGGATATTTACCAGCTAAAATGACGAGCCGTTGAAATATTTTACGAGTAAAAGCTTTAGTTAAATATTTGAGCCCTTTTTTACGAGCATTGTTTGTACGTTTAGTTAAATCTATCACACGACGCAACGGAGCAGTTATTCGCCAAGAGTTACTGGCATAAATGGCGGCCAATCGTTGTTCTAAATCTTTATTAGAATTGACGATGCTGCCAAGTTCAGCACGGACAATTTCAATCTCTTTAGCGTGCTCATCAAGCCTATCTCTGATTGATATATCATAGCGGTCAGCAAGTTCATCAAGAGTGACACCAATTTTTTTAACAAAAAACTCATTAAATTCGGTGTTTAATTCCTGGGAGCCTGCCTTTTGAGAGACACAACTGTAATCCGGACTGACACCCTTCAACACTTCCGTCAGTGTAAGTTCAGATGTGCTATCCATGACTCGGACACTTTCTTGCAGTCTGACGATACGTGTTCTTTCAAACCCATAATAGTCAGGCAGAAACTTCAAAAGCTCGGGAGGGAGAGGGTTTTGGTGGGTAGGATCCATGTAGAACGAACAACTACCGACACTTATGTTTTCTGGATTTGGCGTTTCAAGTATCAGAAGACCACCGGGTTTTAATACGCGAAGAGCTTCTAATACCAGCGTATGAACAATTTCAAACGGAAGATGCTCAACAATATGAAAGCCCGTAATTGCAATAGCACTATCGCTATTTTGCATCTTCAGAAAATTAATACAATCGCCTAATTCAACGGTGAGACCATCTTTACGTGCTTCAGCAAGCATTCCTTCATCAAGATCGACACCTACTGCTTGAATATTGTTATCACGCAGTAATTTTAACCACTCTCCACGTCCACAGCCAATATCAATGATGCCAGCATCGGGAAAGTACGCATTAAGTTTGGAGATTAACGGCAAGTATACTGTCAATCTTTGACGTATATCGGAAACGCTACCACGATGTTTGTCTTCAAATGCACGGTAAAAATTATTACTCACCTTTAATCTCCAATTGGGGTGGCATCCAGGTTACGCCTATAAAGGATGGTTTACCGCTGTTCACAACAGTGAAAACTAAAGCAAGGTCACGCCATTCATAGTTTCGAGCAACATGTGTATCTGATGAGTGTAAAGCGACTGCAATTGAATAAGATCCAACGCCTAAATTGGCTGCAAAACTAAAGGTATATTCAAGTTTTTTTCCAGCTGCAACCCTACTCAATACTTTTTTCATGTGATGAGTGTTGGTACCGAATACAGGCTGCCCCAAGCGATCTTTAATAACATACCCCACGACTAACTCATCGATATCGTCGTGTACTTCAGCTTGAATATTTAATGAAACGGCTTGCCCGACCTGCAATGTTTCAATCGACTCATTATCTTGATTCAGAAGCGCTATACGACTGATACGCGCTTCTCCCGTACCTGAAAGCGTCGCTAACTTTCCATCGCTATTGCTTAACTTAATGGATTTTTTTTCTTTATCTGCTAGTAGCGCATTATAGAAATCCATTACAGCCTCGGGTTCCCCCTCCATGGCCACCTCACCCTGGTTTAATAGGATGGCACGATCGCAAATGCTCTGGATAGCCTGCTTGTCGTGTGAGACAAGAAGCAACGTTGTCCCTTTTCTTCGGAATTCGCGAATGCGTTCGAAACTTTTGTGTTGAAAATAAGCATCTCCTACTGACAACGCTTCATCGATGATCAGGATGTCTGGTCGTATAGCCGTTGCTACGCTGAAAGCCAGTCTTACCTGCATACCACTAGAATAAACTCGTACAGGCTGGTCAATATATTCATCAATCTCTGCAAATGTCTCAATTTCGGGCATTAATTGATTAATTTGCTCAACAGATAAACCTAATAATTGACCTGACATATAGACATTTTGCCGGCCAGTGAAATCGGCATGAAATCCCATACCCAGCTCCAGCATCGCTGCAACCCGACCTGAAATATCAATATTTCCTGTAGTTGGCTTAGCTGTGCCAGTAATTAATTTTAATAACGTGCTTTTTCCTGCACCATTGATACCAATGATACCCACAGCTTCACCCTCATTGATTTCAAAATTAATATCTTTCAAAATCCATTTAAGAGAGTGTTGCGGTTGAATACCCGGGATCATCCATTCCAACAATCGATGAACTTTTCGCTGGTAAATTTTGTATGCTTTTCCGACGCCCGAAACCAAGATATGTGTCATCAGAGTTCATCCACCATTTCAGCCGAGTGCCTTCTAAATAAGATAAATCCGTAAGCACAAAAAATAGTACTTAAAATCAAAACCGGAATCAGTGAATTCCAATCTGGTATTTTATGGTAGGCAAATATCCCCTGATAAGCCTGCATCAGGCGCGCGACTGGATTATACATAAGAATTTTATGTGCCCATTGAGGCAGGGAGTTTAATACATAGACGATCGGAGTGAACCAGAACCAGAATTGTAATAATACCCCCACGAACTGCCCTACATCTCTGAAAAACACGTTCATAACGCCAAATATCATCCCCAACCCAGTCGCAAATGCAATTTGCAACAAGATAACTGGGATCATCGATAGAATTAACCACCCAGGAAAATTCCCGGTAAACACCAGGAATATTATAAAGAGTGAAAATATTATCAAAAAATTGAGCACGGCAGATACAACAACAATGAACGGCAGACAGATTTTAGGAAAACTAAGTTTTTTTATCAGATTGGCATTATTAATGAAAACACCCTGACTTTTATCTAAAATCTCGGTGAACAGCCCCCAAGTTAATACACCGGAACACAGATAAATGCTGTATGCAAATGAGCCTGTATTATCAGGCATTCTGGCTTTCATGACTTGAGAAAAAACCAATGTATAAACTAAAATCATCGCAAGGGGTTGAAGCACCAACCATAGTGCTCCTAGCATACTTGTTTGATAACGAGATTGAAAATCTCGCTTGATGCTACTAATAATAAAACCGCGATATTGATATAAGGATTTCAACATATCAGGCATAATCACCCTTATCCAGGAAAGATAATATATCTGATGTTTTCTTCATCATGAGATCAGAATTCTGGCGACTCTCTACGTTTAATCGCATTAATGGCTCAGTATTTGACGTTCTCAAATTAAATCGCCAATCCTCAAATGACATACTCAGTCCATCTGTTTTGTTAATCTGTAGAGCATCTGCACAGTATTTCTCTTCGATTAGTTTAATAAGTCTAGCAGCGTCAGAAACTTTGCGATTAATTTCACCGGAAGCAGGAAACTTAACCATTCTCTCTTTGACCAAAGCTTGAAGGCTGGTCATATTGGTTTGTAACAGTTCAGCAACTAAAAGCCATGGAATCATCCCGCTATCGCAATAGGCAAAATCGCGGAAATAGTGGTGCGCACTCATTTCGCCACCGTATACCGCATCTTCCTCACGCATACGCTCTTTAATAAACGCATGTCCAGTCTTGGACATTACAGGGATGCCACCTGCTTTAGTCACCACATCAATGGTGTTCCAGGTCAACCGTGGATCATGGATGATTTTGGCGCCCTGCTCTTTTTTCAGGAACGCTTCAGCCAGCAGGCCCACAATGTAGTAACCTTCTATAAACTCGGCATTTTCATCGAACAAGAAGCAGCGATCGAAATCACCGTCAAAAGCGATCCCCATATCTGCATTGTGCGCTCTTACTGCATCAGACGTATCTTTACGGCATTCAGGCAGTAAAGGATTAGGGATACCATTTGGGAAGTTACCGTCAGCCTGGTGATGCACCTTAATGAAACTGACCGGCGTATTCGCTAGCTGGAAGCGTTTTTCAATTTCATCAATAACATGACCCGCCGCGCCATTGCCGGAGTTGATAACTAATTTCATTGGCTTTTTAAAATTTGCTAAATCGATGTATCCCATCAGATGATCGACATAGGCATCTAAAATTGAAATCTGCTTATAGCTACCACGCTGCGCTTCATTGACGGCGGAAAAGTTGTTCTCTTCAGCAAGGCGCTGCACGTCACGCAATCCCGAGTCACCACTGATAGGGCGCGCACCCTCACGTACAAGTTTCATGCCATTATAATTCATTGGATTATGGCTAGCTGTGACTTCAATGCCCCCATCAATGCCCAAATGGAAAGTCGCGAAATAGATTTCTTCTGTACCACTCATACCAATATCCAGCACATCTGTACCGGCATCCTGCAGACCATTGGCTAGCGCCATCTTTAACGGTTCACTGGTCAGGCGAACATCACCTCCAACGACAATCGTTTTCGGTTTAATAAATTCGCCAAATGCACGGCCAATACGATAAGCGATATCTACATTGAGTTCTTTGCCCAGCTCACCACGGATATCGTAGGCTTTGAAACAAGTCAGTGCTTCCATTAGTTCTTATTATCCTTATTTACGGGCAAATTGCTCTTTAATCAAAATGAGATCGTCATCACCTAAGTAAGACCCAGACTGGATTTCCAGAAGCTCTAATGGAATTTTACCCGGATTTTCCAGCGTGTGCTGATGACCGATCGGAATGAAGGTTGATTGGTTTTCGGTTAACAAGACTGTCTTGTCCTGAATCGTTACCTTCGCTGTCCCCGAAAGAATGACCCAGTGCTCAGTCCGGTGATAATGCATCTGAAGTTCAAATGATTCACCTGGCTTGACGGTAATACGATTCACATTGAAACGTTCGGTATTGACTATGAGATCACATTGTCCCCACGGCCAATACGTTTCACGGTGACGGCGATATTCACTGCGGCATTCTGACTTCAGAAATTCAACCACACGCTTAACATCTTGTACCTGATCTTTACGTGCAACCAATACGGCATCTTTAGTGTTTACGATCACAAGGTCTTCAACACCAATAGCGGCAACCAACTGATCTTCACTGTTGATATAACAATTCTTGGTATTATGCAGGAAAGTATCGCCCTTTAATGAATTGCCTGCTGAATCTTTCTCATTAACTTCCCACAAGGCAGACCATGAACCTACATCACTCCAGCCTGCATCCAATGGCACAACCACGGCAGCATCGGTTTGTTCCATCACCGCATAATCAACGGATTCATCCGGGCAAGCGATAAAGTCGTCCCTGGCTATATTGATGAAGTCACTGCTATCTTTCACGTTCGCCATCGCACGCTGACAGGCTTCAAGAATATCAGGGCGGAATTTTTCCAGCTCTTGCAGATAACGTTTTGCGCGGAACATAAACATACCGCTGTTCCAGTAATATTCACCGGATGCGAGGTAGTCTTCCGCTGTTTTAAGATTGGGTTTTTCGACAAAGCGTTGTACGCCGAATGGGGCGTTCAAATCATCTGAAATCTGACTTCCACGATGAATGTAACCATAACCTGTTTCAGGACCTGTCGGCACGATACCGAAGGTGACTAAATGGCCTTGCTTGGCATATTTAGTCGCAATAGTAATTGCCTGATGGAATGCTGCACGATTTTCAATTACATGGTCAGCAGCCAACACCAGCAGAACAGGATCATCCCCCTGCTCAATCGCATTCAGCGCAGCGAGAGCTATGGCCGGAGCAGTGTTACGTCCCACCGGTTCAAGGATGATGTTGTGAGAGAGCTTGTTGATTTGGCGAAGTTGTTCAGCGACCAGGAAGCGATGCTCTTCGTTACAGATAACCAGAGGAGCGCGTGCTTCAACTCCGGTTAAGCGGTTGACGGTTTCCTGCAGCATTGAGTGCTGCCCATGCAAACTGATGAATTGCTTTGGATAGAGTTCGCGTGAAAGGGGCCACAAACGACTGCCGGTTCCTCCGGCCATAATTACGGGAAGTAACATTCCTCAACCTCTAATGTGTCATTTAAAACTGCTTTATCAATTTAGAGCGGGTTATTTTTTCAACGCATTATAAAAAACAGCCACGCTACCGCCCTTGGCTTGTAGCAACCAATATGCTGTGTAACAAGTCAATTTTGTGTGCTCCGCCTCTCTTACATGAGACGGTTAATTATTCGTCAAGCCTCAGCCAACACCAAAGCCAGCACAAATAATACATTCTGTGCTGATGAAATAACATGGTTATCGTCTTATGCGACTGTTACTAACCTTTATGTCACGCAAGCGTTTCGCTTAAATCCAACCCATTGACCTGATTCAATATAGTTTCTTTTACTGGCAGTTAATGCTCGAATTTCCTTAATGGACAAACAAGGGTATATGGAGTTCGAACATTAATCATATCTATGGGGGTTTAGGAATAATCTGTGTCTAAAATCACTCAATTGATTAAAAAATAGGCTCTCATGATGTTAGATAATTTAGCCATAAAAAAACCCGGCAGATGCCGGGTTTTGATCAATTCATCGAGAGTTACTTAAACCCATCCGGGTTCTTACTCTGCCAGTTCCACGTATCACGCATCATCGCGTCAATCCCACGTGTCACACGCCAGTCCAGCTCGGTGTTCGCCAGACTTGCATCCGCCCAGAACGCCGGCAGATCGCCATCACGACGCGGCTTAAACTCAAACGGAATCGCCTTACCAGAAGCCTTCTCGAACGCCTTAATCATTTCCAGTACCGAGAACCCTACCCCGCCGCCAAGATTATACGCCTTGTAACCGGTGACTTTCGGCAGATGATCCAGCGCCTTCAGGTGCCCTTCGGCCAAATCCACCACGTGGATATAGTCGCGCTGTGCGGTGCCGTCTGGCGTGTCGTAGTCATCACCAAACACGCCCAGCTTCTCCAGGCGACCAATCGCCACCTGCGCGATATACGGCAGCAGGTTGTTAGGGATACCGGTTGGGTCTTCACCTATCTCGCCAGACTCATGCGCGCCAACCGGGTTAAAGTAGCGCAGCGCGATGGCTTTGAAATTCGGGTCTGCTTTGGCGAAATCGCGCATCACGAATTCGATCATCAGCTTAGAGGTGCCGTACGGGCTGGTGGTGCCACCGATAGGCGTGGTTTCCACGTAAGGAACCGGTGCATCCGCGCCGTACACGGTCGCAGAGGAGCTGAAGATAAAGTTCCACACGCCAGCGGCGCGCATCTCTTCCAACAGCACCACGGTGCCTGCCACGTTGTTCTCGTAGTATTCCAGCGGCATGCGCGTGGATTCGCCCACGGCTTTCAATGCTGCGAAATGAATCACTGCTGAGATATCGTTAGCTGCGAACAGGTCACGCAAGCAGGCGCGATCGCGGATGTCGCCTTCAACGAACACCGCTTTCTTGCCGGACAGCTTCTCCACGCGATTAACCGCTTCGCGCGAGGCATTGCAAAGGTTATCCAGGACCACAACGTCGTCACCGCGCTCTAACAGCGCCAGCACCGTATGGGAGCCGATGTACCCTGCTCCGCCCGTTACCAAAATAGCCATGTGTACTCCTTTAAACCGCGCAAGCGGCGCGGCATGAGAATGGATTATTTCGCCAGGATTTTCTGGATAGCTTCGCGGAAATCACGACCCTGCGCGTTGTTACGCAGACCGTAAGAGACGAAGGCCTGCATGTAGCCCATTTTTTTACCACAGTCGAAGCTGGTACCGGTCAGCAATTGTGCATCAACTGGTTTCTTTTTGCTGAGTGATGCGATGGCATCAGTCAGCTGGATACGGCCCCACGCGCCCGGCTCGGTGTTTTCCAGCTCTTGCCAGATATCCGCAGACAGCACGTAACGACCGACCGCAGTCAGGTCTGAATCCAACTGGCCCGCTTCTGGTTTCTCAACAATGTTAGTAATAGTGCTGATGTCGCCTGGGTTATCGATCGGCGCCTCTGTAGTCAGAACACCGTATTCAGTCAGGTCTTCGCCCGGCATGTGTTTTGCCAGTACCTGTGAGTGACCGGTTTCTTCGAAACGAGCCACCATCGCGGCGAGGTTGTAGCGCAGGTGGTCAGCGGTTGAGTCATCCAGTAACACGTCTGGCAGCACCACCACGAACGGGTTATCACCGATCATCGGGCGTGCACACAGCACAGAGTGGCCGAGGCCCAGTGGGTTCGCCTGACGCACGTTCATGATGGTGACGCCAGGAGGACAGATTGATTGCACTTCGCTCAGCAGCTGACGTTTTACGCGCGCTTCAAGCAGCGCTTCCAGCTCATAAGTGGTGTCGAAGTGGTTTTCCACTGCATTTTTGGAAGCATGGGTGACCAGCACAATCTCCTTGATGCCCGCCGCTACACACTCGTCAACGATGTATTGAATCATTGGTTTATCGACGATTGGCAGCATCTCTTTCGGGATAGCTTTTGTTGCAGGGAGCATATGCATACCGAGACCCGCAACCGGGATTACTGCTTTAAGCTTGGTCATATTTATTCCATTTCATGAAGTGAATACGTGGGGTCGATTATGCAGGATCGGCCGGTGCAGCAAGTATAATCTTTATCTGAAAATCCGGCACTAACTCTCTGTCACGACATCAAAAATCGCCAAAACGCCTGGCTGCCGCTTCGCCTGAGACACTGAAAATGAACCGGCTAAACTGCTGAAAAACAGTGAAGGATTCACGATAAAAGCCAGGATGATAAGACCATTGATTTGCAGAATGGATGCAGAGGATTTTGCCCAGGGTGCTCGGGTTTGATGACGGCTAATGATGCTTCGCAACGCATAATAGCCCGCAATAACGTAGCGACAAGATTTATCGCACATGCAGACAGTATCACTGCCGCCATAAATGGCACCGCTAGAGGATTTGAGCGGGCCGTCAGCATAAAGCCCCTGCCCGCTCAGATCGCGCCATTAACACAAAGTCGTTAGCGCAACGCTTACAGCCAACCCTCAAACCACTCCGGCATCACGAACAGATTGAAGTGATTCACCAGCATCATCAGGCCGACAAACACCACCGACACCGAAACCCACTGACGGGCATACGGCATAAAGCGGATGCCAATCACCGGCTTGATAAAGAACGGATGGGCAAAGGCAGAAATCAGCACCTGTGAGATGGAGAGCGTCAACGCCACATACAGTACGTTCGGCCAGATGTAGGTTGTCGCCAGTACCACCACCACCACCAGACTGGCGACGATATTCCAGTAGAACTCGACGTTAGTCTTTCCGTTCGCCTGGGAAATCGCGCCGGTTAAGCCCCCCATCGGACGCAGCATGCCGAACAGCAGCATCAGCGGAATCAGATGGTAAACCTGCTCATGCGATGCGCCATACAGCACGCGCACAATCACCGGAGACATAATGCCAATCGCCAGATACATCAAGCTACTGAACAACATGATGACAAAGGTGCCTTTCAGGAACAGTTTTTTCAGCTGCTCCGGATCGTGCTGCTTCTCGGCGAAACGCGGCAGTGCCAGACGGTTAATCACCGGCGATACCAGTTTCAGTGGCTGCAGAATCAACTCTTTTGCCAGCGAGTAGATCCCCAGCATCTCCGCGCCCATCACTTTACCCACAATCAACGCATCCGCCTGGGTACGCAGCTGGTTGATGGTCTGAGAACCGAGCTGATAAATGCCGTAACGCACCGCGCTGATGAAGGTCGCCCCTTCAAACTCCCACGTCGGGCGCCATGACTTCTCCCCAAAGTAAATCATGCACAGGATGCGGGTAAAGGCATTGATGAACAGCCCAAGAATCGCCGCCGCCACCGTCAACGAGGTGAAATACAGCATCGCCACGGTACAGATGAACGCGAACAACTTGGTGGCCATCTCAATCTTCGCCAGCGTCACCATACGTTTGGATTTCACATAGTGCGCCTGATACTGCGACAGATGTCCCAGCACGAGGAAGTTGAGGCTGGTGAGCATGATCAGCCCGGTCAATTCAGGCAGGTGATAGAACCACGCCACCGGGAAGGCAATTGCCAGCATAATCAAGCCGGTACACAAGCTGAGTGAGACGTTGACCCAATAAATCGTACTCTGCTGGCGGCGGTTGATGTCCTGGCGATGCACGATGTAGCTGCTCATCCCCATATCCTGCAACACCGTTGCCACCGCCAGAATGGCGTTGATAATGGCTAATAAACCCAACTCATGCGCTTCCAGTTTTCGCGCCAGAACGCTGAGCTGTAACACCTGCAGCAATGCCGCGAAGCAGGTACTGCCAAACAGCCAGACGGCCTGTTTCTTTAATCCGCTCACACCATGCGCTCCAGAATTTTAGCCAGCTCGCCATAAGCGATGTGCTGATTGAACTCGGTTTCCACTTTGTGTCGCGCAGCAGCCACGACAGGTGCGACATCGACATCACCGCGTGACAGACGCAGCAGCGTGTCAGCCAACTCTTCGGCATCGTTTTCGGAGACCAGCCAGCCGCTGACGTTGTTCTGAATCAGCTCCGGGATGCCGCTGTGATAGGTCGAAACCACCGGCAGCCCCACCGCCATCGCTTCCATCAACGCCACCGGAATGCCTTCCATGTCGCCATCGGCTGCGGTTTTCGACGGTAGCAGGAAGATATCAGCATCATTCAACGCCTGACGAATCTCCTCCTGCGGCTTGAAACCTGGCATAGTGACAAAGGCTTCCAGTCCGGCACGCGCGATGTGTTCACGCATCATACCGTCCTGCTCACCGTTGCCGATGATGGTGAACTCGAACTGCCCACCGTTGTTGCGCAGAATTTCGCTGGCTTTTACCGCCACGTCTAAGCCCTTTTTCTCGGTCAAACGCGCGACCGAAACAATTCGCAGCGGCTGATGAAACGCCTCACGCGGCCTGAAGTTAAACTTCTCAGGCTCGATGCCCATGCGCGTCACGTGCACCTTCTCGCGTGGACAACCCATCTCAATCAGCTTGTTCTCCCACAAATGGCTGATGGGTAACATCAACTCGCTCTGTTTGAACAGGTTGACGTAATCGAGCTTGTGCTCTTCGAGAATGTGACGGCGCGAAATATCCGCGCCGTGGAACACCGTCGCCTGCTTGCCTTTCAGCACGCCGAGCTCACGCAGTTTGTTGGCCAGCGCGCCGGCATAACCAAAGTGCACCAGAAACACATCCGCGGTGAAGGTTTGCTTGGCGTTAGCAACAATCGCGGGCAGCAGCAGCTTTTTCGCCTGCTGGCCGTAGCGGCCGACGTTGAGTGATTTGATTAACGCCGGCTTCGCGATTTTCGGCAGCATCAAACCAATGCGCTGCGTCAGCTTATCGAGATTCGAAACTTTCTCTTCCGGCAGTAAATAGTGAGTTTTCGCCGCCAGATTGTAATCATCGAACGCGGCGTGGCGATTGATCATATCGCCCGGAAACACGGAGATGATCTCCACGTCATAGCCTGCATCGATGAAATGCGTTACCTGATTGAGGACAAACGTCTCAGAGGCAACCGGAAAACGCATGGTGAAAAAGGTCAGCTTCATCACTTACCCCAGCACGTTGAGAATTTCTGCCGTAATGCGGTTACCAATTTCACGCTCCTGCGCCACCGCGGTGTCCACTTTGCGTTTCACGTTGTCGTAGTCCGCCAGTACGGTTTGTACTTTGTCGATCAGCGAGCCATCCATCAGGCTTTGCACGTCGGTGGCCATTTGCGGCAGTCCAAGCTGCTTCATCACACCGAGCGATTTGTGCTCATAGTTGATGGCCACGGCTGGGGTACCGAAGTTCATGGAAATGATGGCGGAGTGCAGGCGGGTGCCAATAGTCAGGTGACAATGGCTTAGCAGGATGCCGAGTTCGAGGTCGTTGAACTCGTCCATGATGACATGGTAATGCTCGGGATTTTCGACGTGGTCGCGTAGCGTCAGCGCCACCATCCGGTCATCTTTGGCGTAGCTGTCGATGCCGGTACAGGTAGAGAAAGCCACCACCTGATAGCCCTCGGCAATCATTGCGTTGATGACCTTACCAAAGGCCGCTTCGTACTCTTTCTGCGTCACGCCGAGACGTTTATCGAACGGTGCCAGTTCACGCACGGTGATGGCGATGGTTTTACGCGCGCTGATGATGTTTTTCCAGTGCAGCAGGTTGTGGCTCGGATTCTCCACATCGCGTGCTTTCACCAGGAAGGCGGTATCGACGCCCTTCTTCACGCGGCTGGTGGTGACGCCGTCTTGTTTCAGGCGATCGAAGCTGACCTCTTCACGCAGCACCAGGCTATCGACGCGATCAAACACGAAATTGGCCAGCGCATTCACGCGTGGGTTCTCAAAGGGTCCCACGGAGTGACCGACCATGTGCAGCGGCTTTTTCGCCATCAATGCACAGAGCGCGTGGTCAAACTGCGTCACACCATAAAGATCGACGAAGAACGAACCGCCCACCTGAATGATGGCGTCATACTGTTCCAGACTTTTGGTGAATTGCGCCAGATGGGGCGGCACAGAGAACGATTTGTACAGGCCACCCTTGCCCAGATGCGCCATCATGATTTCGGGCATCAGGCGGTTGGCCACTTTACGTTTAACGCTGCCCACCAGCCCTTTCGCTGATTTGCTGTTATGCAGAAACAAGGAATCCTGCTGGATATCCTGTTGCAATAAGTACCCGGAGCTTGTTGGATAACGACTGATCACATCAATATCGAGGTCACCACGCGCAGACTGCAAAGAGTCGATCAGTCCACGTAAAATCGCGCCATCCCCACGATTTCCACAGGTATGGTTTCCCACCAATAAAATCTTCATAAACACTCCAGAAAAATTTTTTTAATTTTTTACAAGCCACGTCATTTCCTGCACGGGCAAAGTGAACTCTGTGTTAAAAAACTGCAATGGGAACAATGCCCAAAATAGAAAATCTGTCCTCAAACGGGCGACCTGCAGGCCGCTCCCAACCTTTCCCGGAGAGGGCGCAAACGGCTGCGCCCTCTCCGGTTACTGCATTACGACTTCACCGCAAAATAGGGTAACGCCACCTGTTCGCCGTTAATCACCACCGAGACAAATCCTTTCGGCTCACGCGTATCTACCTGCTCCGGTTTCAGCGCGCGCGAGGCCAGCAGCAGATCGCCCTGCTCGTTACCGCCTATACCCGCTTTACCGTTGTGCAGACTGAAGCGCTGCGGTGCTTGCTGGCTGCCGCTGGCAGGACTGCCCTGCGCCATGGTGGCATCCACACGCGCACAGCGTCCGGTAAGGAAGCGGTCCTTGGCGGTGCTTTTAATCAAAATCGCGGTGGTGGGTGTCCAGCCAGCCAGCTTGACGAACACTTTCGTGTCCGTCTCTGAGCGCGGTTCAAAGCGGACATCCACCACGGGTGAACTGCCTTCGGCAGACCAGCTGGCTTCCGCATTTTTGGTTTTGCGTTGCAGATGAATAACCGCACGACCGCCGGTGCCTTTACCATCAATGACGTTCATTAAGGGCTGATTAGCCGTGCCATTATTGAATTGCGATTGACCAAACACCTCGATCTCCCAGCTGTCTCCCACCGTAGGTGAGTAGAAGTTGCCGAGTTCAAACCAGGTTTCCTGGTTGGTGTTATTCGCCAGGCGGAAGCGTGAAGTGATGTAGTTGTATTTCAGGCTGCCATCGATGGCTACACCGTAAGATTCCACGCGTGTGGACCCCATCTCCCAGATGTTGAGCCAACGCTCGCCTTCCATCGAGTTGTCGATCCAACTCCCCGCTTGCAGGTTGGTCTGGCGCATGTTCAGCCGCGAGTTGTGCGCAATCAGCGGATTTTTACAGTCTTCAATGCTGAGCGCATCGATAATCCACTGCCCATTGGAAATGTCACCGGGAAACTCACTGTGCTCGATCCAGCCGTTATGAATGATCGACTGGCTGCAACGTGGCAGATTCAACACCTTACCGCCTTTACAGTGCTGGGCGTTGAAGTTGGAGAGTTCAATCGCCGTGCTGTGATCCCAGGCGCCAGCCTTTTGGCCCGACCAACTGGCTTTGATCACATCACCGGTACAGGCATTGGCGTACCACTGGTCGATTTTACAATCCAGCGTATCCAGTAAGCTCAACGACACCCCGCCAACCTGATTCAAGCGCAGGCAGGCACCACGGAAAAATTGCCCGCCGGGACAGGTATTGCGGAACAGCCCCTGCTTGTTGGGCCGCTTGTCGTTTTGGCCGTTGAAAATCAGATTCGAGATCTCCGTCCAACGCGCGTTCACCTGGAACAGGAATTCAGAGCGGCCGTCTGACGTCAGCGTGGTCGCCGGGAAATAGCCAAAATTGACCATCGCGCCGGAGATACGGAAGAACCGTCGTTGTTCATTGCCGAAATCGCACTCGGTGACGAAGAAATTGCCTGCCGGGAACTGCACACAGATCTGCTGATTGGCATCAATTGACCACTGATACATGGCTTTTATCGCCGGTGCCGCATCGGTTTTGGCATCGGCAATGGCGCCAAAATCGAACAGCGTCAGGCGGTTAAAATCTTCAACCACGCGACGCCAATAGAAGCCTTTACCACTGAAGATAACGCCGCCATCATCTTTGCCGTCACCAAAAGCGCCAACGAATTCCCCGCCGCCCACTTCTAAGCCTTCATGCCAGCTTTTCAGCTTGATTTTGGCACCCGCGAACAGCGGACGCGTTTTCCTTAACTCCTCAACCGACGGGATTTCGCCAATCAGCTGATAGCCATTCGGCTGCGCCAGACGTTGACTAAAATTACTCGGATTCGGTCGTGAAACATCTGCAATCGAAAACAGCGTTTTCCCTTGATCGTCTTCCACCACCATGGAGTGAGCAGGATTGGCGATCAACGCTGCATTATCGTGAATGAATTGCGCGAAGTTGCCCTTATTTAGCGCAATAGGCTGGCTGATTTGTGACACTTTACCGCTGGCATCGCGCAGGAAGACCGGAATCTGATTGCCCGCTTTGCTGGCATCCTGACCGGCCTGCCCGATCCACAATTTACCCTCAAAGTTCTGCCAGAATTGCGGCGGCATGGTGTAGACGTTTTCTGGCGTTAAAATCGGCACATCACCCTGCGGTACGCTGGACGGATCGACAGCTTTCAAAGCCGGTTGACCACTTTTTGCCGCGTAGCTGGAAAATGCACTCACCGAGAGTGCGGCAACAATGGAGGAGGCTGCAGTTTGCAAGACTTCTCTTCTTTTCATGCTTTTAATCCCGTGGTCATGGGGCTGCGTAACAGCCATAAATGTGATCCCGGAGGCATTTAGCCGTCATACTTCACGCCACAAGGGCGTTGGCTGCCTGCCTTCGCCCCTGTCACTTACTCAAGTAAGCTCACGGGGACTCAAGCATTTGCCGCCTTCCTGCGGCATGAATTATTTGGCTAAACCAGGGCTAGCCAGCTTTGTTTGATCTGGTTACCGTCAAACTTCAGCGCCGTTTCTTTGGTTTTTTCGCTCATGGCATAGAACAGGCTATCGTCACTCGCCAGCTGTTCCATCCGCGCCAGAAACGTCGATTTGTCATTCATCGGCACCAGGAAACCATCTTCCCCGTGGTTGATGATTTCCTGCGGGCCGGTTGGGCAGTCATAAGCCACCACCGGCAATGACCAGGATTTCGCTTCGAGCAAGACCAGTGGCAAGCCCTCATAACGCGAGGTCATCAGCGCCATATCGCTGTCGCGGTAGTAATCGTTGATGTTGCTCACCTTGCCGACGAAGTTAACGCTATGGGTAATGCCTAACGCCGCAGCCTGATCGTGCAGTTGCTGACGCAGTTCGCCATCACCGGCAATCACCAGCGTCCACTCAGGGTGGGTTTTGCTGAAATCAGCCCAGATATCCAGCAGCAGGTCGAAGCCTTTTTGATTATCCAGACGCCCCACCGCCAGCGCCTGACGGCTGCGGCTCTGGCGCTGAAAGGCCTTGTACACCACCGGATTGGGGATCTGCTTGCTGGCGATATTCCAGCGGCTGAACACCTGATGATCTTTGTCCGTTAGCACGATGACCTGGTCGTAATAGCGCAGCAGCATCCATTTCAGCGCTTTGATCGGCTTGCTGAAGGAGTTAATCGCGATGTGTTCGCAGGCGTAGGCTTTAAAGCGTTTTTTCTTCATCGCCATCAGGTTCCAGAAGGCGAACATTACGCTCAGGCGGCCCATGCTGATCAGGAATACGCTGTCGAAGCCTTGCTGATGAATGCTTGCCACAGCGCTTTTAACCGGGTTGCTGTGCCCTTCAAAACTGACGATCTCTTTCACGCGATCGAACGGATAAAAGGTTTTGCCGTGTCCTTCCAGCGAATAAATGGTGACGGCGTGCTGCTCTCCGAGGCACTCCGACATGAAATTACAGATGTTTTCCGTGCCCGCGTAGGAGTAGGCATCCTTAATCACTAAAACGATCTTTTTCATAAAACGCTTTCCACCTCAAAATGTGAACTTAAGGCCCAACGCCTCCATGCTGCTCACGTCGTAACAACACGAAGGATGCCGGGTCTTAACGATGCTTCAGGGTGAAGAGAACGCCGTTCACCATATACCAGCCGTAATAGTAATAGATTTTTAACGGATTGTTTTTATAGATAATTCTTAATAATTCGAGGTGCCATTTCGCCGCTTTATTCTTGTTGCGCGAGAGGGAATCGCCCAACTCGTAATAGTTGACCAGCGTCTTCTGGATCACCCGAGCTTGCTTGTAGCGGAGGAACAGTTCGTAGAGGAACAGGAAATCTTCATGTCCTTTACGCTGGAAGAAGATGCCCTGAGGGGGACGGCGGAAACACACGGAAGAGAAGCAGACGCGATACTGCTTCTTCACGAAGTTTTCCTGCTGCAGATAGGGTTTGCTGTAGAGAATATCGTGGTCGGCGGTTTTGGTTTTGTAGTGATAATGCGTGATGACAAAATCATCACCCGCCGCGATCGCCGCAGTCTGTTCGGCAAGTTTATCGACGTGCCATTCGTCGTCACTGTCGAGAAACGCAATAATCTCTTGTTGCGCGGCACGCAGACCCACGTTACGTGTTTCCGCCGCACCGAGGTTGACTTCATTGTTAAGAATGGTGATGCGCGCATCAGTGCAGTGTTCGCGTACATAGGCCAGCGAATCATCGGTGGACTGATCATTTATTAAATAAAGATGCCAGTCGCTATAGGTCTGATTGACGATCGACTCTACCGCACGCAATACCGTTTTACGCGCGTTATACATCGGCATCACGATACCGACGGTGCCAACATGATTTGTCATTTGCATACCCGGAGTGTCAGGAACCAAAAAATTGCTCCCGGTGCGGGAGCAAGTGAAATTTTTATAAAGTGAATCAGGAGACGGCTCGCCCGCCAGAGAAGCGAGACTTCACCTTATCGAACAGTCGATTCAGGAAATAAGCCCGGTTATCACGATTGGTCAGGAAGAAGTAGCGCGCGAAACTGAGGCTCGCCTGCAGTGATTTACCATCCATCTTGTAGCGCAGCGGCAGCTTGAACGCCTTATAGGTATGGACGTCACGTGCCGTGAGGTGCGGCTTCATGGTGTCCAGCCAGAAGAAGGAGTACTTCACCGACTCGCCTTTGTGTTTGGAACCAAATTTGGTCACCAGATGGTAGGTGGCGAGCGGCTTATCAATCATCACAAACTCATAGCCCATGCGGTCAGCACGGATGCAGAAATCATAATCCTGATGGCGAATATAACGCGCATCAAAACGGATTTTATCGGCATCTTCGCGCTTCAACACAATGGTGCTGGTTTGAATAAAGCCGTAACAGCCAAACAAATATTCAGCGATGGTTTCATTCTTGCCCGGTGCCTGCATCGGCATCACCTTGAGGAAACGGCCATCCTGATGAATGTTCACCTGGCTGAAAATCAGATAGTTCGACTTACCCTGTGCTTCAAGTCTGGTGATGGTGTCATACACGGTGAGCAGCTTATCAACGCCCCACTCATCATCTGCATCGAGGAAGCTGATGAAATCGCCCTCAGCCAGTTCGATACCTTTGTTACGAGCGCCGGCACCGTTGAGTTTCACCTCAGACAGCTCAAGTTTGATGTCCAGATCCTGATATCGCTCACTGCGCACCACCTGTGCCAGCTCAGCGGCATCAGCCGATTTGTCATCCACGATGATGACTTCAAAATTGCGATAGGTTTGCGCTTTGACGCAATCCAGCGTCGTTACAATCGACTTCGACGCGTTATACGCGGGAATTACAATTGAGAAACGAATATCCTGCATTGCCAGTACCTCTAAAAACTTCTGGTTAACAGTAATACGAATATTAAGCGAAGGTAATCAGTCAAATTCTTAATTTTCGGCTGCTGCTTTGGTTGCTGCTTTAGACTTACCGCCACTGCTGCCGATAAACGGTTTTTCCACCCAAAGATAGGTCATTTTTGCGACATAAAACGCCGCAACAAAGAACAGTGTAGATAACAGCGTGAACATCCAGTAATTATGCGGATATAACGTTGGTGGGATTTGCTCAATACCGTACAGCACGACGCCATGAATCAAATAGAGGCTATAGCTCACTTCACCAATCGACATCAAGGTCTTATTTTCCAGCAGTCCCATCAGCGAATTACCGCTGCTGACAATAAAGAAGATCACCGTCAGGGATATCAGGAAGAAGACATAGAAGAAGGTATTCGAGGTGAAGAACAGAGAGAATGCTGCCAATCCAAGACTGAGGATTGCCGCACTGCGGGAATGGCGTAAACCAGCAAATCTATCGCGGAATTTATAAGCAAAATATCCCATCGCAAAGCCGAGTACCGGACGCGGATCGGTATAGGTTTTCCCATACAAGCGTAATGCGACAGCAATGATAAAAATAACGCCGATGGACGAGAGGATCAGCAGAGTTTTGTATTTCCCGCGCGTTAATCGATTGAGGAAATAAATCACGGGAATAGACAAATACAGCAACCATTCCAGACGCAGCGTCCACTCCACGCCGGAGTTCACCACCGCCGTAGACATCTCGCCAACGTTGTAGCTGCCAATGAACAATAGCCATAAAACAGCGTCTTTCAGCGCTTGCAACGGCGGCACCAGCGCACCTTGCAGCGCCCCAATGGTAAAGATAACGAAACCTGAGAACCAAAACATCGGGACGATACGTCGAACGCGTGAACGCCAGAGTTTTCCACTCAGCTGTGCAGGGGTGAGCGTATCGTTATCCAGCCAGCGATAGAACAGGAAAGCCGAAATCATAAAGAACAGCAAGACGCCGAATTTACCCGAATTCACAAAAAAATTGCCTTCAGAGAACCAGGCAAAATAGTTTTTATCATATATCCACGGTTGATCCAGCCCGTAGATATAATGAACAAAATGAGAAAAAGCGACAATACTGGCAAGAAAAGCACGCAGGCCAGAAATACTCTTCACGCCTTTATCATTATAAATCCCGCGATGATAAGAGCAGGCATGTAAAATGAGCAATGCAAGGCAGAACGAAACCACCATAATCATGATGTACATATCAGGATCCCTTATAAAATCGACACAACAAGGTTAGGGGCTTTGCTGCGCAAGACTTTGCTGAACAAGTGGGCTAACAATACTAAAGGTACGATCCGCTTTGGCTTTATACAGTGACTCCAGCGGATGAATACAGTCGTCAGACATCTGCGACTGCCAATCACGATCTTCTTTAATCACGCTATACTGGTGAACCACGGCAACCTGCTGCTGCTTAGCCACCTGGTTAAGTTGCCAGACGTAGGGCCAAACATTCCAACGTTCCGCTTTGCCGCAAATGGGATTCGGCTCCTGCAAAATAACCTGTTTATGGTTCTGCTTCGCCACTTCAACCAGGCGCGTGATAATCCGCCCATACTCTTCAGGGCTTTCAAGGTGCACCTTCTTATCCTTGAAAAAATAGTGTCGGGCATCGTTAATGGCGTAGTTGATCAGAACGATTTTAGCCGGGGAGGTTTTCATTAAGTCCTCCCAATGGCTTTGATCATCGCCGCCATGCGGGTACAACAACTCAGCGGCCTGCGCACCGGGCACGCCGTGGTTTTTCACCACGATGTTGACCCGATCGCCATACTGCTGTTGCAGCATTTGCGTCAATTCACCGATTTCACTGGCTTTGGTGATGCTGCTTTTACGGTCTTTGCTGATGACACCCGCAGTAGTGGAATCACCAAATGCGTCAATCTGCAACGTGCTTAAACCCGGTGCTGCCAGCGCCGCAATCGGTGCCAGCGCGAGGGCTAAGACCATCAATTTTCTCGTCATGTTACCTCTCTGTTACCTAAAGATTTTGAACTCCTGCGCCACCTCGTAGCCGACAACGGCCTGTTTCTGCGAGATGGTGTTGTAGTAGAGGTAATAAACAAGAAAGAAACTGAACATCGCGAACATCGCCGGCTTGAGCAATTGCCGTGATTGATAGATCAACGAGGTCAGTAGAATAGGCTCAACTTGCAACAGGTAGTTGGAAAGCCTTGCCCCGGATGAATAGTTATAGAAGAAGATCCTGATTGCCCCGCCCAGCGCGAAGGTCACAATCATCAGATAGTTAAAACGCCACTGCTCAGCGTTGTTGCGTTTCAATTCATCGCTGAGCATGAAGTAGACAAACATACACACCAGCATGATGTTTTTAAGGTTAGAAACCGAGAAGATGCTGCCATCCGCGGTATTCGATGCTTCAGCACTGTAGCCTTCCGCCCTCTCCCCCATCGCGCCCATATGCGCACTGATCAAGCTGATAAAGTTTGTCCCGCCGAACTTCGACATCGGGATACTCAGAAAGATAATCAGCACCGGCCAATAGCGCCATTGACGGATAAACAAGAATGGCAAGACCGTAACCACCATAATTCCGGTGTTGTGGCTGAAGAAAGAGAGCAGGAAAAAGCCGAACGCTCCCCAGTAACGCTTCAGATACAAACACCAGAGCACACCCAAAAACAGCGCAGAACTGAGACCAAAGCGAATCTGGTTCATGTCTTTGTTGATATAGATATGGGCGGAATACAGTGCCAGCGCGAGGATCGGGTACGGTGACATTTTGCGGAAGAACACCGCATTGGTCACCACCGCCAGAATGCTGAATACAAATAAGAAGGTGTCAGCATTACTGGAAATCAGACTGGTTAGCCAGGCGATGGCAAAAATCAGCGGCTCATAACGGAAGAGCTCCACGGTGGCGCTAAAGCCGTTGATCTGCAGACTTTGAATGAAGCCGGTATAAAATGTCCGATACTGCAAATCATCCATGCCGGTACCCAAACCGCGAATCCCGGCAAACACAATCAGGATAGCGGTGGCAATACACAGCAGGTAGAGCATCAGACCCGAAGTGCGCTCATCTTTTTTGACAATAAGCTCACTCAATGAAATCAGAAGCAACAATCCGGATATAACCCAATAGGGTGCCATGGTGTCATTCCTTACGCAAAAAGAGGCGGCAGATGCCGCCTCTAAGTCAAAAACAGGGTGCGTTACACTTTCTGTTTATATTCGTAGTTGTAATAGTCGTAACCATAACCGTAGGAGTTCGCCGCTTTACGCACCACGGCGTTCAGGATGACACCCTTAATCTCAATACCGTTCTGCGCGAAGCGCTTGTAGCTGACATCCAACTCTTTAGTGGTGTTGGTTTCGAAACGCGCCACCATCAGCGACGTACCGGCCAACTTACCGATGATGGAAGCATCGGTCACCGCCAGAATCGGTGGGGTATCAATCAACACCAGGTCGTAGTTCTTGCTCGCCCAATCCAGTAACTCACTCATGCGACGATGCATCAGCAGTTCAGACGGGTTCGGTGGTACCTGACCGCGTGGCAGGAAATCAAAACCGTACACGCCTTTCTGAATCATGGCCGGTGAGAACTCACTCTTGCCGGACAACACATTGGAGAGACCCATTTTGTTTTCCGAACCAAGCAGCTCATGGGTATAACCACGGCGCATATCACCATCGATGAACAGCACACGCTGGCCTGCTTTCGATACCAGGGTCGCCAGGTTGGCACAGATAAAGGTTTTACCAATACCCGGGCTGGCACCGGTAATCATCAGAATGTTGTTTTTGGCTTCCATCATCGCGAAGTGCAGGCTGGTACGCAGGCTGCGAATCGCTTCGATGGAGAGGTCGGTCGGATTACCCAACGCCAGCAGCGTATTATGTGGGTCACTCTTCTCTTTGTGACCACGACGCGCCAGGGCTTCGGTATCTTTCTTACGTTGCCACTCTGACAGCGGTACGCTGGCATAGACGTTCATGCCCAGCTCTTCCAGCTGCTCAGGATTCTCAATACCGTGATGGAACAACGCTTTCAGCAGCACCAGACCCACAGAGAGAATCAGACCCAGAATAAAGCTGGCGGCAATAATCAACAGTTTCTTCGGTGCCACCGGGCTACCGGCGGTTTCCGCACGGTCGATGATGCGCACATCACCCACGGTACTGGCTTTACTGATTCCCAGCTCTTGCTGGCGATTCAGCAACTGCATGTAGATTTCCTGACCTGACTGCACATCACGTGTCAGACGCAGAATTTCCTGTTGGGTTTGCGGCATACCGGCAATTTTCTTGTTCAGTTTTGCCTGCTCGTCTTCCAGGGTTTTGCGTTTTTCCAGCAGCGCGCGGTAAGTCGGGTGATCTTTGGTGTAGAGCTGTGACACTTCAGCTTCTTTGAAGGTCAGTTCGTTCAACTGGCTCTGCACGCTAACGGATGAGTCGAGAGCCGATTTCGCTTCCAGCGACATATCTACCGATTCATTCTGGCGGCGATAGGCGTTGAGCTTGTTCTCCGCATCATCCAGACTGCTACGCACTTGTGGCAGCTGGTTGCGCAGGAACTCCAGGCTCTTCTCAGCCTGCTCAGATTTGCGGTCAACGTTCTGCAGCAGATAGTTATTCACGATCTGATTCAGTACCTGGCTGGCACGCACCGGATCTTCATCCTGATATTCCAGACCCAGCACACCTGTCGTTTTGCCTTTATCGGCGACGGTAAGTGCGTTTAACACCGCTCTGATGGCTTGCAAGTCAGTGAGTTTGGTGACGTTGAAACTGGTCCCTTCATCAGCCTGGATACCGCTGACCAGCATAGTGACTTCACCATGCTGCTCCAGCTGACCCACGCGGCCTTTGAACAGCTCATCACCCTCGCTGGTCACGGTATAAGTCTGTGGACCGGTCACTTCCAACTGCACCGTACGTTTATCGATAGTGCGCGGAATTTCCAGGCGAGAAATGGCGATTTCAGACGGCTTGTTGCCCATCAGGCGCGACAGACCTTTACCAATCACCGGGAAGTAGTTCTGCTCCACCACGGTATCCAGACCTAAGTCATTAACCGTTTTGCCCAACACCATACGGGATTCGAGAATTTGAATCTCAGTGTCAGAAGCGGGTGTCGTTGGAATCACATCCTGCAATTCATTCAGAACAGAAGCCGTGTTTTTCTGCTCTACCTGAACCATGGCATCGGCGCTGTAAATAGGCGTTGCAAACAGTGTGTAGAGCGTTCCTGCCAACATGAAGAAGGCGGTAACGGCCACGATGATCCAGCGATGATCAATTAGCTGTCCCACAAGATGCGCCAGATCCCATCCACTCGAATCTTCTTTTGGCGCGGTCATAACCTTGTTTTTAATATTCATGGGTATTCCCAACTATCGGCTTAGTACGTTGACCCATTTCTGGGTAGCGTTTTCCAGTAACCCGTAGACCTCTTCGAAGGCCTCGCGACTTTTTTTGTACGGATCCGCAATTTCCTGCTGATTGAGCCAGTGCCCAAGGAGCATGGTTTTTCCGCGTGCGGCTGGGTCGATGCGATTGACCTGCTCAACGTGGCGCTTCTCCATTACCAGAATCAGGTCATAGTCACGGCACATACTGGCCGTTAACTGCTGAGCATGATGGCCTTCCAGCGACACGCCATGTTCGGCGGCAACGTCGCTGGCGGTCTGGTCTGCCGGGAACCCCTTCAGAGCGCCTAGCCCTGCAGAAGCCACCCGAGTTGAAGGTAGCGCGCGTTGGAACAGACGCTCCCCGGTTGGGGAGCGGCAGATATTACCGACGCAGACGACTAACACGGACTTGATCATACTGAAACCTTAGTTAGACCAGTTGCGGAAACGCAGTGCTGCGGAGCTTGCATCGTCGATACCCACGATGGTTGGCAGCAGCCCAGAAATCACACGGTTCCAACGGGTAATTGGTGTGGCGGTGACGTAGACGATGTCGTACGGCTCCAGTTGGAATTCAGTCCCCATCACCATCGATGCCGCATCTTTGGTATTCAACTGATAGATGTTGGCGATCTTGGTGCGGTTGGCACCACGAATAGGACGAATAACGAAGACACCGGTAGCATCGGACGTGGTTTGATCCATCCCGGCCGCATTACCCAGCGCTTCGGCCAGCGTCATGCCGCTACGGTCCATTTTCAGCGTGGATTGCTGTTTCACTTCGCCCATCACGAAGACTTTCAGGTCATCGTTACGCGGGACGTAGAGAATATCGCCCGGATACAGCAGATGGTTCTGGCTCAGGTCGCCGTTTTGCATCAGCGCCTGCAGCGAAATGCGCTGCTCTTTGCCCTGGTGCGTCAGCACCACGTTACGCCAGTCTGCATCGGCAGCTAAGCCACCGGCAGCGTTGACGGCATCGAGTACGGTCAGCGGCACGTTAGTGATCGCCTGCTGGCCGGAGGTGGTCACCGAACCGGTCACGTAGGTTTTCTGTGAACGGAACGCCGCAACATTGACATCCACCTGTGGGCTTTCAATGAACTGCGCAAGGCGGCGCGCAATTTCAGCGCGGATTTCCGTTACGGTGCGGCCGGCGACACGCACTTTACCGATGTACGGGTAGAAAATCGTGCCATCGGCCTGTACCCAGTTACCGGTGTCACTGGCGCTACGATACTGACCCGCTGGTGTGGTCAGCTCCGGGTGGTCCCATACGGTGACGTTCAGCACGTCGCCAATGCCCACGCGATATTCGTAGCTTTGAATTTCGGTCTGCAGCGCCGGGTTGGCCTGCGCAACCAGTGGCTTCGGACGCATCTGTTCAACCAGACGCGGCGTCAGCGGGAAGACGTTGACGTATTTATCGATGTCATAGTTGCTATCCTGTTGCTCAATGACATCTTTTCCGCTAGTGGAAAGGTGCGAACCTGGTTCAATGGTGCACCCGGAGAGAAAAGTTGCGGATACCAATAAAGGTATCAATTTAATTTTCATTATCATCTGATTCTTCGCTATCAGTTAATGATTGATAGAGGCGAAAACGCCGCTGTGTAGCGTCTTATAAAAAAATAAAACTGACGGGTTAAACACTGAAACTGTGGGTCATTATTATGCGCTCCCTTGGTTTTATGTTGTCACCGTGCCCTGAGACGACATCAAGTAAAGTCGGTGATTACCCTGCCGGCAAGTCACCGACTCTTTTCAGGCTCGATAATGGCAGTTGTCAGTTAAGGCACTCCCAGCACCGGCATTTCAGACGGGGATAATGATTTCGTCCCCTGCCCTTCTACTCTCAATAAGCGCCATCGCGTTTCAGCACGACACCCACTGTCTTAAACAGGATCGCGATGTCATTCCACAGCGACCAGTTTTTGACATACCACGAATCGAAATAGACGCGTGTTTCATAATCAACGTCGTTACGACCGCTAACCTGCCACAATCCCGTCATGCCGGGTTTCGCCATCAGGTAATAATCAACATCACCGGCATAACGACAGAGTTCGTCTTCAATCACTGGACGTGGGCCCACCAGGCTCATGTCGCCGCGTACCACATTCCACAGCTGCGGCAGTTCATCCAGACTGGTTTTACGGATGAAGTGGCCAACTTTGGTAATACGCGGGTCATTCTTCAGTTTGAAATCTTTATCCCATTCGGCGCGAGCAACGGGATCGGTGCGCAATACTTCTTCCAGCACCTCTTTCGAGTTGATCACCATCGAGCGGAATTTAAGGCATTTGAATTTACGTCCGTTCATGCCGACACGTTCGTGACCGTAAATCGGTGGGCCACCGTCGCGTCCAACCATAAAGCCGAGGACCAGCAGCGCCGGTGACAGCGCAATAATGATGCCGAGTGCGCCGACGATGTCGAAAGCACGTTTCAGGAAGCGCGAAGTGCGTTTCGCCAGATTATTGTTCACGCGCAGAATCATCACTTCATGGCTGAAGATGTAGGCCATGTCGGTACCGTAGAGGGGCACGCCGCGCAGAGTTGGAATCACTGAGACTGAACGGCAGTTATGCATTGCCAGCATTTTCAGCCAGTTGTCACGATGCTGGCTCTGTTCAAACTCCACAGCCACGATGAACTGGGTTTCGCTGTGCGTCAGCTGCCACAGCTCTTGTTCATTGTGCAGTACCGGTACGCCAGAGATGCTGGCCTGCGGGCAACTGCCATCAACATCGAAGAAGGCAATCACATCAAACCCCATCACCTCTTCGCTCTGCAGCGCCTGCCAGGCTTCTTCAGCATTACGGCTACTGCCGATGATGATGGTTTGTTTTTTCCACATACCGAAGTGATTCAGTACGCGTTTAGAGATGGCGCGCGCCAGCGGAATTAATATCAACGCCACAATCCAGGTGGTCACCCAGACAAAGCGCGACATCTGCCATTGCGATAATGCTGAAATTGACAAATCGATGACAGAGAAAATAAGAATGGTACGAAATATCTCTTTCAGCTCAAACCAGAATGGCTTGCGATAGGTGTAATGACGCAGGCGAACCCAGAACCAGCCTACGCAAATAATCGATAAACAAACGTGGGTGGCGATTTTTAAGTGCAGGTATTTTTCAGATATATCTGCCAGTGGAGAATCTGTGAACGAATTAATCACCGCCAGAGCAATAAACAATGCCGCGTTGAAACAAATTAAATCCGAGCACGCCAGTAAAATTTTAGTGAGGAGACTTTTATATGTAATTTGGTTATCGCGCATATTTAACTCTTTTATTTTATTTCCCTAATCCCTAACGCCTCTGCCCTGTGTAATAAATGAGCGATATATCCACTGCTAACGGGGAGGCAATCTGCGGCAAACGCTCCGGTGTTTAAGCCAATTCTCTTTTTAGTAAAGCCAAAGAATTGCAATAAATACCAACAGATTAGTCTGACTTCCCTTGCCACGATTTAGCCCTAATCTGAACGGAGAAAAGCACTTCAGGCACGCTACCGCCCTTGGCTGTCGCTGCCAATACCGCTGCAATCGCATCTATTTTCATCGCACTCACTGAGATTATTCTTAGCCAGCGGCAGGCTAATCCCGTGCACGATCACAATTCATAACATTAAGAAGCTAAACAGCGCGCTATTAACAACTTCGGCGCAGACATTTACTAACACGTTGCTATACTAGTTATTACTGGCTTGTTTACAAGTAGGCCCCGTGTCCCCTGCACTATTTTAGGAAAAAGACTACCAGCCATAAGTATTGATGCCATCCCTTTCAGCCCATTCCTGCGTAAAATTCAGAATAATTCGATACTCACCTTCGGACTGCTTCGCATTAAAAACGTACGCTTGCGCGTGAATATTAGAATTAATCGTCACTATCACGATGCGGTGAAGTTTATCCATACATTCATCTTATCGACGAAATGTACCTTCTCAGAATATGCCTAAAACTCAGGACAACAGGGTGATATCGCGCGATTTGCCTCATTTGTACCTTGCCCGCTGATTCACTATCATCAGACAAAACGCATTTTCAGACATTCAGGTGATGAAAGCATGATGGAGTGGATCCTCGATCCGTCGCTCTGGGCAGGATTAGTCACGCTAATCGTTCTCGAGTTGGTGCTGGGTATTGATAACCTGGTTTTTATTGCCATCCTGGTCGAAAAGTTACCGCCTGCGGCGCGTGACCGTGCGCGCGTAATCGGTTTGCTGTTGGCGTTGCTGTTGCGACTGGTGTTGCTGGCATCGCTTTCCTGGCTGGTGACTCTCACGCAACCGCTGTTTACCCTGTTCCAGCACAATTTCAGCGCCCGCGATCTATTGCTGCTCTCCGGCGGGCTGTTTCTTCTTTATAAAGCCACGACGGAACTCAATAGTCGTCTGGAAGGTAGCGACGAAGAGAGCGGTCAAAGTAAGAACGGTGCTAAATTCTGGCCAGTGGTCGCGCAAATTGTGGTGCTGGATGCCATCTTTTCGCTTGATGCGGTGATTACCGCTGTAGGCATGGTGAACGAACTGCCGGTAATGATGGCGGCGGTCACCATTGCCATTTTACTCATGCTGCTGGCGAGTAAGCCGCTTACACGCTTTGTGAATGGTCATCCAACCATTGTGATCCTCTGCCTGAGTTTCCTGCTGATGATTGGCTTCAGTCTGGTGGCGGAAGGCCTCGGTTTTATCATTCCGAAGGGCTATCTCTACGCGGCGATTGGTTTCTCAATCGTGATCGAGATGTTTAATCAGCTGGCGCTGTTTAATCGCCGCCGCTTCCTCACCGCCGGACGCCCGCTGCGCCAGCGCACCTCTGAAGCCGTGCTGCGCATATTGCGCGGTGAAGCCCAGCGTGCCGAACTGGACGCCGATACCGCCTCATTGCTCAGCGACAGTGATGAAGGTGCGTTATTCAATCGCCAGGAGCGGCGCATGATTGCCCGCGTACTCGGTTTAGGGCAGCGGCACATCAGCAGCATCATGACGTCACGCCACGATATTGAGCACATCGATCTGAGTGAAGATCCCGCCGCGATCATGGCTAAGCTGGATAACAATCAGCACACCCGCATCCTGATTACCGAACGCGGGCACGATCCGCTCGGCGTGGTGCATGTGATTGATTTGCTCCATCAGTCGCTGCACAGCCATTCTCTCGATTTACGTGCTTTGGTGAAACAGCCGCTGATCTTTCCCGAACGCCTGACGTTATTGCAGGCACTGGAGCAGTTCCGTCACGCCCGCACCCATTTTGCGTTTGTGGTCGATGAGTTTGGATCGGTGGAAGGCGTGGTCACCCTGAGTGACCTGATGGAAACCATCGCCGGGAATCTGCCGAATGAAGGTGAGGAGATTGATGCGCGTTATGATATCCAGCCGTTGCCGCATGGCGGTTGGGTGGCGAACGGACATATTCCTCTGGAAGATTTGGCAGCCTATGTGCATTTGCCACTGGATGAGAAACGTAATTATCACACGCTGGCCGGATTATTAATGGACAGCCTGCAACATGTGCCTGAAGAGGGAGAAGAGTTACAGGTAGGGGATTATTTATTGCGTACGCTGCAGGTGGAAAATCATCGGGTACAGAAAGTGGAGATTGTGCCCGCGCCTGAGCCTGGGCGGTAACCGACGCCGTTATGCCCATCAAACCAGGCATAACGGCATTTTACATGGATTAAGGTTGTTGCACCGCAGGCTTTTGGCGATCCAGCCACTCGTTAAGGCGCGACTTCGCTTCACTCTGCAACTGCTGGCGCAGCACATCGTCAACCGGCAGTGAGTACTGCAGGTTGTTCCAGCCACCGTACATCCGCAGTGGAATTGCCTGGCCATTGAGCAGAGTCGCTAGCTTATCGTCGCCTTTCCAGCCGCGCAGCATCATATTGAAGGTGACGTCGAGCTGCTGGTTCACCACATCAACCGTGCCTTTGGTCTGCACTGCCAGCCGGTTACTGCCACCCTGCAGATCTGGCATGACAACCTTGCCCTGATTCAGGCTAATACGACCGCTCAGCTGCTGAATCCCCTGATCGTCCGGCACATCATTGGTCACGCTATTGCTCACGCGCGCCACGGCACGGCGCACCATCTGTTGCAGATTAAGCTGGGCGAGTTGCAGGTTGGTAGCCTCCAGCTCGGCATTACCCTGCCAGTTACGCTTCGCTTCATCCACGCTCAGGCCCGTGCCGCTGAGATCGCCTTTCAGGGAGACCGTGCCCTGCAAACTCTCCGGCAGTTCCAGCGCTTTCATTAAAGGTGCAATGGCGATGTTTTCAATTTCCGGCTGCAGGGCGACTTTCGTCACCGGCTGGCGGATATCAATGCTGCCCGGGATCGAGAAGTGCCCATCGCCAATTTTCCCCTGCAGTTTGTTCAAGGTCATCAACCCTTCCTGATTGCTGGCATCGATCTGCAGATTGCTCAGCGTCAATCCGCGCCACACGCTGGAATCCGCATTCAGGCTCAGCGTTAAATCCATCAGATTTAACGGCGAGTCAGCGTTGGTACGCGTGCGTGGTTCAGCAATCACCGGCGTGCGCGTCACGCTGGCGTGCTGTGGGGTGCTGTTGTCGCTGGCGGGCGCGCTGGCCATCAGATTATCAAGATTCAATGTCGTGGCGTGTAAAGCCAGATTGAGCTGCTGCGGCAACATTAAACGCCCTTCGGCACTGCCATCCAGCGTGCTGTCGTTGGCCGTCAACTGCATCTTTTGCAACGAGAATTGCTGTTTATCGGCATTCCACTCGCCCTGTCCGCTCAGCGCCCCTTTGATGCCCTGCGGCGGGAGGTTAGCGCCGTCCAGCGTGTAATCCATCTCTTCTATCTGCCCCACCAGCCGATGCGGATACTGCGCCACATTCATCTGCCCTTTGAGATAGACGCTAACATTACGCTGATTGCGTGAAATGCGCGTGGCGAGTTCGATGCTGGCATTTTTGCTGGCATCCTGATCGAGGTTGAGATTGAGATTACGGAAGTTATATTGATCGCCACCGGGCTGCTGCCAGATCAGCAAACTGTCGGCGAGGCGCAGTTTAGCAATGTCGAATGACCAACCATTGGTGCGCGTCACCACCGGTTCCGCGTCCGTGGGCGCCACCGGTGAACCACTCGGTTTCTGGGCGGCGCTGTCTGGCGTAACACGAATGACGGCATTTTTCAGCATCACCTGGCTGACGCTTAGCTGATGCGACAGTAGCGGCCAGAGGTTGACATCCAGACGCATATTTTCTGCAGTGACCATCGGCTGACTGGCGCCAGGTGCGGTCAGGCTCATGCGCCCGGCGAGAATACTGAGTTGCGGCCAGACGTGCCAGCGCAGGCCACCACTGACTTCAAGTTGATAACCACTGCGCTGTTCTACCTGCTGTACCATATAGGTACGAAAGTCGTTGGGATTGACCAGCAACACCAGTGCCGTCATGCCCGTCACGACCACCACTAACAGGATGGCCAGCGTCGTTATCACTCTTCTCATAATCCCTCATCACCGTCATTCTTCATGCTGCAGCGGCGTTGGCTGCGTTCATTTACCCCAGTCACACACTGATGCCAGCGACCGGGGATTCACCCTCTTACCGCTTTGCCGCACGTTGAATCATTTAGGCGAACATCAGTCTTTGTCGATACGACTGGCATCGGCACCCTGCTGACCACGATATTTTGCATCTTCGCGGCGGTTATAAGGGCGTGCCGCTGGGCCAGACAACGGTTCAAAGCTCAATGCGCCAATCAACATGCCCGGACGCAGCGCCAGCGGCAGCTTACCGGAGTTGTAGAATTCCAGCACAATGCGGCCCTGCCAGCCTGGATCGATACGGTGTGCCGTCACGTGCACCATCAAGCCCAGACGCGCCAGCGAGGAGCGGCCATCCAGCCAACCCACCAGATCATCCGGAATCGTGACCGATTCCAGCGTCACTGCCAGCGCTAACTCACCCGGATGCAGGAAGAACGCTTCCCCTTCCGGCAGCACAATCTCATCGCTCATTACGCGATCCAGTGCGGCGCTGACTTCGTGTTTTGGACCACTCAAATCAATAAATGGCGCAGTGTGACCACTGAAGGTGCGGAACTGATTGCCGAGGCGCACGTCCACGGTTGCGCCATTAATGCGCTCAACCGGTGGGCGCGGGTCAATCGCCAGTTTACCGTTGTCGAGCCAGGCTTCAATGTCGCGATCGCATAATCTCATCGCAGAGTCTCCATGCTTTAAGTGTAGCGAAAGGTCGCCACTGTTGTGACAACCTTCACGCGTCACGTCCATCCGGACGCAGAATTTTCAAAGATATTGGTTAATCTTGGCTTTGAGAATATCGATGGCGATGCGGTTCTTCCCGCCACGCGGCACGATAATGTCAGCGTATTGTTTGGAAGGCTCGATAAACTGCAGGAACATTGGACGCACGGTCTTCTGATACTGGCTCATCACCGAATCCATGGAACGACCACGCTCATTCACATCGCGCTTCATGCGACGCATCAGACAGATATCCAGCGGGGTATCTACGAAGATGGAGAAGTTCATCTCCTGACGCAGACGCGCATCGGTCAGCAGCAGAATGCCCTCAAGGATGATCACTTTTTTCGGCTTAAGATGAATACATTCACTGGTGCGCGTGTGTTCAACGTAGCTATAAACCGGCAACTCAATATCCTGACCCGCCTTTAACGCGCGCAGATGCTGCAACAGCAGATCGTGGTCCATCGCGCTGGGATGGTCATAGTTGGTTTTCACCCTCTCTTCCATGGTGAGGTGGCTCTGATCTTTGTAGTAGGCATCTTCGGGGATCACACCGATATGCTCGTCACCGACCTGGTCACGGATTTCACGATAGAGCGTGCTGGCAATAAGACTTTTTCCGGATGCGGATGCACCTGCGATGCCAACGATCACGCACTGATGAGACTTGTCAGTCATACTTTTTTAAGACCTGATAACTGGAGCCAATTGAAGCCGAAACCGCAATAGGCCGATTGAGAGGGTTAGTTGGCGGCAATTATAGGTATTTCACCTGTTTGATGCCAGAGAAATGGGCCCGCCGCTTTTCAGAATATCCCCTTTTGCAGCCAGATGCTTAATCGATACACTGTTCTCCTGCCTGAGTGGTGTACCCCCCAGGTTGACTCAATAAAGCCCAAGGAAAAATATGAGTTGGAAAACCCTGACCTATTTTGGTGACAGCATGTTGCTGATCCCGACCGCCGTGATTATCGCGCTAGTGTTGCCGTGGAAAAGCGACAACCGCCAAACTGTCTGGTATTGGCTGCTCGCTTTTGGCCTGGCGGGCCTGCTGGTCAGCCTGTCTAAAATCCTGTTTCTTGGGTTTGGCATTGGCAGCGCCAGATTTAACTTCACCGGATTCAGCGGCCACAGCGCCATGTCAGCAACGCTCTGGCCGGTGATGATGTGGCTGGTTTCGGGCCGCTTCCCCACCTTTTGGCGCGCATTCACCATCGGTATTGGCTATCTGATCCCGATGATGGTTGGCCTGTCACGCCTCGTGATCCACGCGCACTCCTTCAGTGAAGTGCTCACCGGCCTGATGCTGGGCTTTACGCTGAGCAGTGCATTCCTGTTGACACAGCGCCGCACCGCTCTGAAGGGCTTCAGCCTGGCGCAAGTGTGTGTCGCCCTGCTGGTGCCGCTGGTGTTGATGAGTCATGGCCGCGTGGCCACCACGCAGCAATTTCTTGAACGTTTTTCCGCCCATCTCGCCGGATTAGAAAAACCCTATACGCGTGCCGATCTGTTTCGCGATTAATCATTTTTCTGTCAGGGCCAAAACTTTCATTGAATCAGGGCTAAACTAGATTCTGCGCAGACATCTTAGACAGATGTGCTAGCATGCAAAACAGAGAATGATTGGCGCATTTTTCGACGTGTAACGAATGCGCGCTGCTGGATTCGTGCATGACCCTGGAAATATTAACCTCACAGGATAGACCGCAAAGAAAATGGCTCAACGCACTGTTTTTGGGTGCATTGGCCTTTTTACTGACGCTATTTTGTCTCGAACTGATTGTGGTCAGCGGACGCATTTCCCCGCTTTGGTACTCCACCGCCCTGATGACGGTGGTGGTTTTTCGCGCCCCCTCAAAACATGTTCCGCTGCTGCTGCTCAGCTGTGTCATCGGCACCTCGCTGGCCAATTTAATCGTCATCGGTCCGGCGCTGAGCAACCTTAAATTTGCCATCCTGAATATGGTGCAGGCCATTCTCGGCGGCCTGATGTTGCGCGCGCTGCTGGATCGCAGAAATCCCCTGAATTCGCTGCTCGATTGGGTGCGATTTGCCGTCTGCGCCGGTTTGATTGCGCCGCTGATTGGCGGTGTGGTGGCGGTCTGGATGCTGCAGGTAGGGCATCGTGCGTCGTTGCCCTTCTTTTCTACCTGGGTGATCTCCGAAGTGATTGGCGTGCTGGCATTCGGCCCCGTGCTGTTGTTATGGCCCAACAAGCCGCTGCGTCAATTAATCACCCCCGATCGTCAGCTGGAAACGCTGCTGACACTGATCGTCACCCTACTGGCCAGCTATTTGTCGCTGCGTTTTCTGCCGTGGCCGTTCACCTTTATTGTGGTGATCCTGTTTTGGTGCGCGGTGCGGCTACCGAAATTCGAAGCCTTTTTACTGTTCTTTCTTAATGCCAGTTTTATCTCCATTCTGCTGGCATTCAGTTTCGTTAACCTGGCACAGACGGGTCTGTTACTCGGCCAGGTCAGCACCTGGTTGCCATTCCTGTTAGTGCTGCTGCCCAGTCATGTGATGGCGCTGGTGATGGATGCGTTCCAGCGCGAAAAGCATCATATCAGCGAGAGTGAGACCCGCTTCCGCCATGCGATGGAGTATTCGGCGATTGGCATGGCGCTGGTGTCGCCCAATGGCGGCTGGCAGCAGGTCAATCAATCGCTTTGTCACACGCTGGGCTTTCCGGCGGACGAGCTGAAAAAACTCACTTTCCAGCAGATTACCCATCCTGATGATCTCAACAGCGACCTGCAACAGCTGGAGCGTTTGGTGGCGGGTGACATCATGAGCTACACCATGGAGAAGCGCTATTTCCGCAAAGATGGCGAAATTGTCTGGGCGAGTTTGACAGCATCCATGGTGCGCGATGCCAATTTCCAGCCGCTCTATTTTATTGCACAGATTGTCGATATTTCTGAACTCAAACAGAGTGAGCAGGTGAATCGTCGCCTGATGGAACGCATCACGCTGGCTAACGAAGCGGGCGGTATCGGCGTGTGGGAGTGGAATCTGCTGACCGGTGAAATGCTGTGGGACAAGCGCATGTACGAGCTGTTTGCGCTGGGCCCGCATCAAATCCCCACCTATGATCTCTGGCTGCATCTGTTGGAACCGACAGAACGCGAAACGGCCGCGCTGATCGTGCAGCAGGCGATTGAACGGCGCAGCGCTTTCCATATGGAATACCGTGTCAATCTGCCCAGCGGCTCGCGCTATGTGCGCACCGAGGCTAACCGCATTCTCAGCCAGGATGGTCAAATCGAACGCATGCTCGGCATCTGTCAGGACATTACGCCACTGCGCGCGCTCAACGAAGCGCTGTTCCAGGAAAAAGAGCGTATGGCGATTACTCTCGCCTCCATTGGTGAAGCGGTGATCAGCACCGATGACGAGATGCGCGTGACCTTTATGAACCCGGTAGCCGAAACGCTCAGCGGTTGGACACAGGATAAAGCGGCGGGTATGCCTATTACCGAGTTGCTGAACATCACGCGTGGCGCAAAAGGCCCCCGCGTGGAGAATCTGTTGCTGTGCAACTTGCCGGGCGAGAGAACGACCCCCGATCTGGAAGAGGGGCTGGTACTGCATACCCCCGATGGTACAAAGGTGGAAATTCATTACAGTATCACGCCATTGAAAACCTTAACCGGCGCCAGCATCGGTGCGGTGATGGTTATTCAGGATGTCAGTGAATCGCGCAAGATGATGAAGCGCCTGAGCTACAGCGCCTCACACGATATGCTGACACGATTGCCAAATCGCCACAGCTTTGAACAGCAACTCAAACACGTGGTGAACGATGCTGCGGCCAACAACACTCAGCATGTGCTGGTGTTTATTGATCTGGATAAATTCAAAGCGGTGAATGACAACGCAGGTCATGCGGCAGGCGACGCCCTGCTGCGAGAACTGGCGGAGTTGATGCAAAAACACCTGCGCAGCAGCGATCTGCTGGCGCGTTTGGGCGGCGATGAATTTGGTGTGTTGCTTCCGAACAGTCACGTTGACCAGGTGCGCGAGGTGGTTCAGCGCATTGTCACTTCGGTCAACGAATACACTTTCCTGTGGCACGATCATCCTTATCATGTGGGTGCCAGCGCCGGGATCACGCAGATTGATCAGCACAACTGCATCCGCAATGTGGTGATGTCACAGGCGGATGTCGCCTGCTATAGCGCGAAACATGCGGGCCGTGGTCAATATCACGTTTATCAGGAAGTACAAATGTGATCATTGCCAGCCCGCGCTGGCTGCGCTAAAGTCGCCCCCTTTTTTCTGGCATGGGGGATAAAATGTTCATTGGATTCGATTACGGCACGGCCAACTGTTCTATCGCGGTCAGCGATAACGGTACACCGCGCCTGCTGACACTGGAGAAGGGTCAGCGCCTGCTTCCCTCCATGATTTGTGCACCCACGCGTGAAGCAATCAGCGAATGGCTGCACCGCCATCATCAGGTACCAACGCCGGATACCGAAGGTACCGCACTGTTACAGCGCGCGCTGCGTTACAACCGCGAAGAAGACATCGATGTCACGCCAGGCAGCGTGCAGTTCGGTCTGACCGCGCTGAAGCAATATATGGTCGATCCGGAAGAAGTGTGGTTCGTGAAATCACCGAAATCCTTCCTTGGTGCCAACGGCTTAAAACCACAGCAAATCGCCTTCTTCGAAGATCTGGTGTGCGCCATGATGCTGCACATCCGCCAGCAGGGGGAAACTCAACTCGACCGTCCGATTGAGCAGGCGGTGATTGGTCGCCCGATCAACTTCCAGGGCCTCGGCGGTGAAGACGCCAACCAGCAGGCGCAGGGCATTTTGCTGCGTGCGGCGAAGCGTGCTGGCTTCCGCGACGTGGAATTCCAGTTTGAACCGGTTGCCGCAGGTCTGGACTTTGAAGCCACGCTGGAGAAAGAGACGCGTGTGCTGGTGGTGGATATCGGCGGCGGTACGACCGACTGCTCGATGCTGTTGATGGGCCCAGAGTGGCGCAATAAAACCGACCGCCGTGAAAGTTTGCTGGGCCACAGTGGTTGCCGCGTGGGCGGTAACGATCTCGACATTATCCTCGCGTTCAAAACCCTGATGCCGCTGCTCGGTCTTGGTGGTAACACGCAAAAAGGCACCGCCCTGCCCGCACTGCCGTGGTGGAACGCGGTGGCGATTAACGATGTTCCGGCGCAAAGCGACTTCTACTCTGCCGCGAGCGGTAAACTGCTGCGCGATTTGATTCGCGATGCAGAGCAAGGTGACAAAGTGGCGCACCTGCTGAAAGTGTGGCAGCAGAAGCTGAGTTATCGTCTGGTGCGTGCGGCGGAAGAGAGCAAAATCGCCTTGTCCGAATTGCCGGAAACCGAAGCGTCGCTGGCGTTTATCGCCCAGTCATTGCAGGCTGATATCAGCGCCACGCAACTGGAAGAAGCCATCAACCAGCCACTGGAGCGCATCCTGGAGCAGGTGCATCTGGCACTCGCCACCTGTGAAACCAAGCCGGAAGTGATCTACCTGACCGGCGGCAGTGCACGTTCGCCAGTGCTGCGTGCGGCATTGCAGCAGGCCTTGCCGGATACGCCAATAGCGGGTGGTGATGACTTTGGCTCAGTGACCGCCGGTCTGGCGCGCTGGGCAGAGGTGATGTTCCGTTAACCCGGTTGCAACCACTTTATCGCGCATTGTGCAGATGATTGATCCACTGCCCGATGCGCAATGAATTACGCCGGTAACAAGCAAAAAAATGGCGGCCCATCTGGCCGCCATTTTCATGTGCATCCGCGAATCAGAAATTAATGTTCGCCGCAATGCCGCCAACAAACGCATCTTTCACTTCACTCACTGCACCCGGCGCCACCACATATTGCAGGTTCGGACGCAGCTGCAGCCATTTGGTCAGCTGAGCGTTGTAATAGATCTCGTAGTTGTATTCCGAGCCATCCTGAATCGGCAGATAGGTCGGGCTGTTGAAGTCAGTTTCGCCGTTAGCGTTGTTCTGCTCACGCAGCGAACGGGTATAGGCGCTGTTAACGTGGATGCGCGCCGCACCAACACCGATTTCATCCTGTGGACGCGCATCAAACGGTCCTTTCCAGGTGAAGCTGATGGACTGATAGTTGTCGGTTTTCGAGGTTTTATGATCGTTCATCACCGCCTGAACCGTCACGCCCAATCCACGGCTGGCATCACCACCTTGCGCTGTCAGCTGCTGTTGCAACAACACGTAGCCACCGTAGGCGTGATCCTGGCTCTGATAAGCGCCATCGCGCCAGCTGCCATAGTTATCGCTGTTGGCTGACGAGTAGTAATACCCGATACGGTAGTTACCCGGCAGTTTGTCGGCACCGAAAGTCGGTTTCCAACCCAGTTCCACCGGCACCATATTGCCTTCGGAATTGCTGGTGTCGAGACGGAAGCCATCGCCGCGATCGTAGTTGGAACTGTTCTGGTTATAGAAGCCGACCTGGAAGAACACTTCCGGCGTGATGTTGAACTTCACACGGCCGCCCCACTGGGAAACTGGCCAGTTAAACCAGCGATCGCCACGCCAGTTACCCGCCTGACCACTACCAAAGGCCAGGTTCTGGAACTTACTGTCGAAGTTATCGAAGTCTTCACCGACAGTGACACGACCGGCTTTCAGGTTAACCGCGTCATCAAACAAACCTTTGCTCAGCCAGAACTGCGTCAGGCGCCAGGTTTGTCCACGGCCATACACTTCCTGCGTTGAAGAGAGCATGCCCGTGCGACGATCGGCGACCTGATCGGAGATGTTTTGCCCATTACGGTCAGTGATGGTCATCTGGAATTGCGCATCCTGCCAGTTCAGCAGTTTTTCCAGGTCAAAGTTGGCGCCAAACGCCCACTGATCGCTGTAACGCATGGAAGTGTTGGTATCCGCGCCGCCGCCGAGGTTAGAAGCGCTCTCCATGGTGTAGTTGACGTCGAATTTGATGCCGTCTTGTTCCAGCTGCGTTCGGGAACCACCCCAATCGCCGAACATGTAAGGTGAGTCATAGCTGAATGCATCAGCCGCCATTGCTGATGTACTCAACATCGCAAACATCAGGGTGCCCGCTGCCAGACGGGGCATATGCTGCACTGCTTTTTTTCTGTTCATGATCATTATTCTTTTGTGATGTAACGGGAAAGGATCGAACAGAGGATAGTGCTGGCGCTATGTCAATTTTTGCAAATATGTGCGCAGTGTTTGGCAGGGTGATAGTTAATTAACGCAATTGTGACAAGGGTCTATGAATGAATATCTTTTTACAGAAATGGCATTTTTTGCATGGCAAAAAAACAAAATAAAGCGGGACGCCGCAGCGCCCCGGGTGGATTACGCTTTGCTGGCACTCGCCAGCTCTTCGATTTCCTGCTTGCTCAGTTCTAATTCGGTGGCTTTCACCAGCTCATTAATCTGTTCCAGCGAGGTGGCACTGACGATCGGTGCGGTGATGCTCGGGCGCGCAATCTGCCACGCCAGCGCGACCTGAGTCGCTGATGCATCGTGCGAAGCCGCCACATCCTCCAGCGCTTCGACAATGCGCTTGCCGCGCTCGTTAAGATACTTTTCGACGATGCCCTGCCCGCGTTTACTCTTGCTGGCATCTTCCGGCTTTTTATACTTACCGCTCAGGAAACCGCTGGCCAGCGAGTAGTAGTTAATCACGCCGAGGCCATTTTTAACCGCCACCTGCTCCAACCCACTTTCATACTCCTGGCGGTCATACAGGTTGTATTCCGGCTGCAGGGTCTCATAACGCGCCAGTCCCTCTTTCTTGCTGATATCCAGCGCTTCCTGCAGGCGTTTAGCATTGTAGTTGGAGGCGCCAATTGCACGCACTTTGCCTTCTTTAATCAGCGAATCAAAGGCTTTCAGTGTATCGACCAGCGGCGTATCCTGGTCGTCGCGGTGCGCCTGATAGAGATCGATCACATCGGTTTGCAAACGACGCAGCGAATCTTCCACTGCCTGACGGATGTAAGCCGGTTTTAGCCCGGTTTTCTCCGGAGACAGCTCCATCCCCACTTTCGTCGCCAGCACGATACTGTCGCGCTTGCCGCTTTTTTTCAGCCATTTGCCAATGATGGTTTCAGACTCGCCCCCTTCATTACCGGGAGCCCAGCGAGAATAAACGTCCGCGGTATCGATAAAGAACAGCCCTTTTTCCACCAGCGCGTCGAGCAGTGAGAACGAGGTTTTCTCGTCGACTGTCCAGCCGAAAACGTTGCCGCCAAAAGTGAGAAGCGGAACCTGAATACCACTGTCGCCAAGCTGACGGGTTTTCTGTTGACTCATTTTGTTCTCCTTATTGAAACGAGACATGACTGCCTTTGAGCTTAGCAAAGGAAATCGCTGCGCTTATGCGTTTTCCTGCCAAAATGTTTACGTAATATGAATACTTAGCGCCTCAGGGGCGATATTCTTAATTCCTTCAATTTTTGCCCGGCCCGGGCGTCTACAATCATTTCGTTTGCGAAACGGCCATTTTGCTTTCGCATTTGGGGAATACGAAACCGCTGGAGAGCACGCAAGCAGATGAACAGTCGACTGAAAACAAGCCTGATAACACTTGTCGCGATCGCCGCAGTCGCGGGCGGATATTACTGGTGGCAGCATCCTGCGGAACCGAGTAAGCAGCCGCAAGTCGAGGGCCAGCAGCATCATGGTCGCGGCGCAGGCGGCGCCAATCGCCGTCCTTTAGCACCGGTGCAGGCCGCTGCTGCAACGACCCAGAGCGTGCCCTACTATCTCAGCGGGCTTGGCACCGTCACCGCCGCCAATACCGTGACGGTACGCAGCCGCGTTGACGGCCAGTTGATGGCATTGCATTTCCAGGAAGGTCAGCAGGTCGCAGCCGGTGCGCTGCTGGCCGAGATCGATCCCCGCCCATATCAGGTCGCCTTAATTCAGGCCCAGGGCCAGCTGGCAAAAGATCAGGCCACGCTGGCCAATGCACGCCGCGATCTCAGCCGTTATGAAAAGCTGGCGAAAACCTCGCTGGTCTCGCAGCAGGAACTGGACACTCAGCGTTCGCTGGTGAGTGAAACCCTCGGCACGATTAAAGCCGATGAAGGTAACGTTGCCAGCGCGCAGCTCAATCTCACTTACAGCCGCATTACCGCGCCGATCTCCGGTCGTGTAGGTCTGAAGCAGGTCGATGTCGGCAATTACATCACCTCCGGCGATACCAGTGGCTTAGTGGTGATCACCGAAACCCATCCGATCGACGTGGTGTTCAGCATTGCCGAGAACAATATTAGCCAGATCCTCAAAGCGCAAAAAAGCGGGCAGCCGCTGATTGTTGAAGCCTGGAATCGCAGCAATAAAACCTTGCTCACCAGCGGCACGCTGCTCAGCCTCGACAACCAGATTGATGCCACTACCGGCACCATCAAACTCAAAGCGCGCTTCGATAATCAGGATGACACGCTGTTCCCCAATCAGTTTGTGAATGCGCGTCTGAAAGTGGACACGCTGCAGGATGCGGTGGTGATCCCAACGGCTGCGCTACAAATGAGCAACGACGGCCACTTTGTCTGGGTGGTCAACAGCGAAAACAAAGTGAGCAAGAAGCGCGTAACGGCGGGCTTGCAGGATAGCCAGAAAGTGGTGATCAGTGCCGGGCTCGACGCCGGTGAGCGGGTGGTCACTGACGGATTGGATCGTCTGACCGAAGGTGTCACCGTTGAAGTGGTATCACCGCAAAGTACCGCCACACTCAGCACGCGCGCCGCCCAGCCTGCGCGCGGAGAGCGTCAATAATGCAGGTGATGCCTCAGGACAGCAGTGGCGGCCCGTCACGCCTGTTTATTCTGCGCCCGGTGGCGACCACGCTGCTGATGATTGCCATTCTGCTGGCGGGCGTGCTCGGTTACCGCTTTCTGCCGGTATCGGCGCTGCCCGAAGTGGATTACCCGACGATTCAGGTGGTCACGCTCTACCCTGGCGCCAGCCCGGATGTGGTCACCTCCTCGATTACCGCCCCGCTTGAACGTCAGTTCGGCCAGATGTCAGGGCTGAAGCAGATGGCATCGCAGAGTTCCGGTGGTGCCTCGGTGGTGACCTTGCAGTTCCAGCTTTCACTCTCTTTGGATGTCGCCGAGCAGGAAGTACAGGCGGCGATCAACTCCGCCACCAATCTGCTGCCCAGCGATCTGCCCAACCCGCCGGTCTACAGCAAGGTCAATCCTGCCGATCCACCGATCATGACGCTCGCCGTCACCACCACCAGCATGCCGCTGACGCAGGTGCAGGATATGGTGGAGACGCGTGTGGCGCAGAAAATTTCGCAGGTCACCGGCGTCGGTCTGGTGACGCTGTCCGGCGGACAGCGCCCAGCTGTGCGCGTGAAAATGAACACCCAGGCACTGGCCGCGTTAGGCTTGACCAGCGAAACCGTGCGCACCGCCATCACCAACGCCAACGTCAACTCCGCCAAGGGCAGCCTGGATGGCCCAACGCGATCGATTACGCTGGCCGCCAACGATCAGATGACCTCCGCCGAGGATTACCGCAAGCTGATCATCAGCTATAACAACGGTGCGCCAGTGCGTCTTGGTGATGTCGCCACTATTGAGCAGGGCGCAGAAAACAGCTGGCTTGGCGCATGGGCTAACCGTCAGCAGGCGATTGTGCTCAACGTACAGCGCCAGCCGGGTGCCAATATCATTGCCACCGCTGATAGTATTCGTACGCTGCTGCCCTCCCTTACCGCCACACTGCCCAAATCGGTGGACGTGAAACTGCTCACCGACCGCACCACCAATATCCGTGCATCGGTGGCGGATACGCAGCACGAGCTGATGCTGGCGATTGGTCTGGTGGTGATGATCATCTATCTGTTTCTGCGTAACGTGCCTGCCACCATCATCCCGGCCGTGGCGGTACCGCTGTCGCTGGTTGGGACGTTTGCGGCGATGTATTTCCTCGGCTTCTCAATCAATAACCTGACGCTGATGGCACTCACTATTGCCACCGGCTTTGTGGTCGACGATGCCATCGTGGTGATCGAGAACATCTCGCGCTATATCGAAAAAGGTGAGAAGCCGATGACGGCAGCGCTGAAAGGCGCGGGCGAAATCGGCTTCACCATTATCTCCCTCACCTTCTCGCTGATTGCGGTGCTGATCCCGCTGCTGTTTATGGGCGACGTGATTGGTCGCCTGTTCCGCGAATTTGCCGTGACGCTGGCGGTGGCGATTCTGATCTCCGCCGTGGTGTCGCTCACGCTGACGCCGATGATGTGCGCACGCATGCTCAGCGCCGAATCGCTGCGCAAGCAGAACCGCTTCTCGCGAGCCAGTGAAGCGATGTTTGATCGGGTGATTGCCGGGTACGGACGCTGGTTAACGCGCGTATTGCAGCATCCGTGGATCACCCTGTCGGTGGCACTTGGCACGCTGCTGCTGACGGTGGTGATGTGGATTGCCATCCCGAAAGGCTTCTTCCCGCAGCAGGATAACGGCATTATTCAGGGCACCTTGCAGGCGCCGCAGTCGGTGTCGTACAGCAGCATGGCGGAACGCACGCGCGATGTGGCGTCGATCATCATGAAAGATCCGGCGGTGCAGAGCATGACGTCATTTGTCGGCGTCGATGGCACCAATGCGGCACTGAACAGCGCGCGTTTACAGATCAACCTGAAACCGCTCAGCGAGCGTGATGATCGCATTCCTGCGGTACAGAAACGCCTGCAGCAAGAGATTGATAAAGTGCCTGGCGTCTCACTGTGGCTGCAGCCGGTGCAGGATCTGACCATTGAAACCCAGGCGAGCCGCACGCCGTACCAGTTCACGCTGCAATCCGGCTCACTGGAATCACTCAGCACCTGGGTACCGAAGCTGCTGGCACAACTCAATAGCTTGCAGCAGCTGCGTGACGTCAGCAGCGACTGGCAGGATCAAGGCCTGGAAGCCTTTATCCGTGTCGATCGTGACAGCGCCAGCCGACTCGGCATCACCATGGCGGATGTCGATAACGCGCTGTACAACGCCTTCGGTCAACGATTGATCTCCACCATTTACACCCAGGCCAATCAGTATCGCGTGGTGCTGGAGCAGAACAATGAGCAAACGCCGGGCCTGGCCAGTCTCGACGGTATTCGACTGACCAGCACTGACGGCGGCAGCGTACCGCTCAGTGCCATCGCGCAGATCGAAGAGCGTCATGCGGCGTTGAGCATTAACCACCTCGATCAATTCCCGTCAGCCACCTTCTCGTTTGATGTCGCCGAAGGCTATTCACTGGGCGAAGCGGTGAAAGCCATCAGCGCAGCCGAAGATCAGGTCGGCATGCCCGCCGAAATGATGACGCAGTTCCAGGGCAGCACGCTGGCGTTTGAAGCGGCGCTCACCAGTACCGTGTGGCTGATTATTGCGGCGGTGGTGGCAATGTATATCGTGCTCGGTGTGCTGTATGAGAGCTTTATCCATCCGATCACCATTCTCTCCACGCTGCCAACTGCGGGGGTGGGCGCGCTGCTGGCGCTGATGCTGAGCGGCAACGAGCTGGATATCATCGCCATCATCGGCATTATCTTGCTGATCGGTATCGTGAAGAAAAACGCCATCATGATGATCGATTTCGCGCTGGCCGCCGAGCGTGAGCAAGGTATGGCACCACGTGAAGCGATCTATCAGGCCTGTTTACTGCGTTTCCGTCCGATTCTGATGACCACGATGGCGGCACTGCTCGGTGCCTTGCCATTGATGTTGAGCACCGGTGTTGGCGCAGAGCTGCGTCATCCGTTAGGTATTGCCATGGTCGGCGGCTTGATCCTCAGCCAAATCCTGACGTTGTTTACCACGCCAGTGATCTATCTGCTGTTTGACCGACTGGCCCACGCCACGCGCCGTCGCTTTAAGCGTTCCGAGGCGCAGCCGTGAAGTTCTTCGCGCTGTTTATCCATCGGCCAGTGGCGACCACGCTGCTGACGCTGGCGATTGCGCTGGCCGGTATTCTCGGTTTCCGTCTGCTGCCGGTCGCCCCGCTGCCGCAGCTGGATTTCCCGGTAATCGTGATTACCGCTTCGCTGCCCGGTGCGTCGCCGGAAACCATGGCTGCTTCGGTGGCCACGCCGCTGGAACGTTCGCTGGGGCGCATTGCCGGTGTCAGTGAGATGACCTCCACCAGTTCACTCGGCAGCACGCGCGTGATTCTGGTGTTCGATTTTGACCGCGATATCAACGGTGCCGCGCGTGACGTGCAGGCCGCCATCAACGCCGCGCAAAGCCTGCTGCCGACCGGCATGCCAAGCCGTCCGACCTATCGCAAAGCCAACCCCTCTGATGCGCCGATCATGATCCTGACGCTGACCTCGGATATTTATAATCCCGGCCAGCTGTATGATTACGCCTCAACGCAACTGGCACAGAAGCTGTCGCAGATTCAGGGCGTTGGTGATGTCACCGTGGGCGGCAGTTCATTGCCTGCGGTGCGCGTCGATCTCAATCCTCAGGCGCTATTCAATCAGGGCGTGTCACTGGATGCGGTGCGTACCGCCATCAGCAATGCCAACCAGCGCCGTCCGCAAGGGGCGATTGATGATGTGCAGCAGCGCTGGCAGGTACGTACCAACGATGAGCTGCAAACCGCCAGCGAATATCAGCCGCTGGTGGTGCATTACAGCAACGGCGCGGCGGTCCGCCTGAGCGATGTGGCTAACGTGCAGGACTCGGTGCAGGACGTGCGCAACGCCGGGATGACCAATGGCAAACCGGCGGTGCTGCTGGTGGTACGCAAATCGCCGGATGCCAATATCATTGAAACCGTGGATCGCATCCGCAGCGAGATGCCGCTGCTGCATGAGGTGATCCCCGCCGCCATCGATTTACAGATCGCTCAAGACCGCTCCCCCACCATTCGCGCCTCGCTGCAGGAAGTGGAGCAGTCATTAATGATTGCGGTGGCGCTGGTGATTCTGGTGGTGTTTGTGTTCCTGCGCGACGGCCGAGCCACCCTGATCCCGGCCGCCGCCGTACCGGTTTCGCTGATTGGCACCTTTGCCGCCATGTATCTGTGCGGATTCAGCCTCAACAACCTCTCGCTGATGGCGCTGACCATCGCCACCGGGTTCGTGGTCGATGATGCGATTGTGGTGCTGGAAAATATCGCGCGTCACGTTGAAGCGGGGATGAAACCGCTACAGGCGGCGCTAACCGGCGTGCGCGAAGTGGGCTTTACCGTGCTGTCGATGAGTCTGTCGCTGATTGCCGTGTTCCTGCCACTGCTGATGCTGGGCGGCATTATCGGGCGCTTCTTCTCGGAATTTGCCATCACGCTGTCGGTGGCGATCCTGATCTCGCTGTTTATTTCGATTACGTTGACGCCGATGATGTGCGCCTACCTGCTGAAGCCGCAGGAAAAGCGCAGCCAACCGCGTACCCGTGGTTTCGCCAAAGTGATGCTGAGCGTGCAAAACGGCTACGCGCGCTCGCTGGGTTGGGTGCTGAATCATGCCATCTGGGTGCTGATGCTGCTGCTCGCCACCGTCGGGCTGACGGTGTATCTGTTTATCTCGATCCCCAAAACTTTTATGCCGGAACAAGACACCGGACGCTTAAACGGTTTTATCTCGGCGGATCAGAGCATTTCGTTCCAGGCGATGCGTGGCAAGCTGCAGGACTTTATGAACATCATCAAAGCCGATCCGGCGGTGGATAACGTCACCGGCTTTACCGGCGGTTCGCGCACCAACAGCGGATCGATGTTCGTGTCTCTTAAGCCGCTGTCGGAACGCAGTGAAAACGCGCAGGAGGTAATTGCCCGCCTGCGCACCAAGCTGGCGAAAGAGCCCGGCGCTAACCTGTACCTCAACGCAGTGCAGGATATTCGCATCGGTGGACGTGAATCCAACGCCAGCTACCAATACAGCCTGCTGTCGGACAATCTCGCTGACCTGCGTGAGTGGGAGCCAAAAATTCGTCAGGCGTTTGCCGCGTTGCCGGAACTGGTCGACGTGAACTCCGATCAGCAGGACAAAGGCAGCGAAATGGATCTGACCTACGATCGGGAAAGCATGGCGCGGCTGGGTATTGAAGTCTCAGCCGCCAATGCGCTGCTGAACAACGCCTTTGGTCAACGGCAAATCTCCACCATTTACCAGCCGCTGAATCAGTACAAAGTGGTGATGGAAGTCGATCCGCGCTACACCCAGGATATCAGCGCCCTCGATCAGATGTTCGTGATCAACAGCGATGGCAAAGCCATTCCGCTGAGCTGGTTCGCCAAATGGCAACCAGCTAACGCGCCGCTGTCGGTCAACCATGAAGGCCTGTCCGCCGCTTCGACAATCTCCTTTAACCTGCCGGAGGGCGTGTCGTTATCTCAGGCTTCGGCGGCGGTTGAACGCACCATGACGGCGCTCGGTGTGCCCTCCAGCGTGAGCGGTAGCTTTGCCGGTACGGCGCAGGTGTTTGAGCAGTCACAATCCAATCAGCTTTATCTGATGCTGGCGGCGATTGCGGCGGTGTATATCGTGCTGGGGATTTTGTATGAGAGCTACGTGCATCCGCTGACCATTCTCTCTACCCTGCCCTCGGCCGGCGTGGGCGCGCTGCTGGCGCTGGAACTGTTTAATACGCCGTTCAGTTTGATTGCGCTGATAGGGATATTGCTGCTGATTGGCATCGTGAAAAAGAACGCCATCATGATGGTGGATTTCGCGCTGGAGGCCCAGCGCAATGGCAATCTCAGCGCGCGTGACGCCATTTTCCAGGCCTGTCAGATGCGTTTCCGCCCGATTCTGATGACCACGCTGGCAGCGCTGTTTGGCGCACTGCCGCTGGTGCTGACCAGCGGCGACGGTGCGGAATTGCGTCAACCGCTGGGGATCACCATTGCCGGCGGGCTGGTGATGAGCCAGCTACTCACGCTCTACACCACACCAGTGGTGTTTCTGATGATGGATAAGCTGAGTCGGCGTAAAAAAGCGGCATTGATTACCGAATGACCATGCTATACACCTTTGCTACATAGCATAAAGCGAGTAAACTTTATCCAGTCACTATGAAGGAGGTTTATATGTCTCAAGGTACAGTGTTTACTAATAATCGTACGCAAAACGTGCGTATTCCTGCTGACGTGCGCTTTCCCGACAACGTGAAAAATGTCACGGTGCGTGCGATTGGCAAAGAGCGCATTCTCACACCAATAGAAAACGCCTGGGATAGCTTTTTCCTCGATGGTCCCAGCGTAAGCGACGATTTTATGAATGAGCGTGCGTCACAGGAGCAATCTGATAGGGAAGACTTTTAATGCATCGCTACATGCTGGATACCAACATCGTTATCTATGTCATCAAACGCCGCCCTATTGAGGTTTTGGAACGCTTTAATGCCAACGTCGGGCGCATGGTCATCTCATCAATTACGCTTGCTGAACTCGTTCATGGCGCGGAGAAGAGTGCTTTTCCTGAAAGGAATCTACGCACTGTTGAAGACTTTATTTCCCGTCTGGACGTACTCAGTTACGACCAAAGGGCAGCATTTCATTACGGCTCGATTCGCGCTGACCTGGAAAAGAAAGGCACACCCATCGGTCTGAATGATTTACACATAGCTGCACACGCGCGAAGCGAAGCGCTAACACTCATTACCAATAACCTGCGCGAATTTTCACGGGTGAAGGGGTTAATCAGCGAAAACTGGCTTTAATACAACGGTACTCTTCATGAACTCGCAAAACGCCACCGTGCGCTGGCAGCTGTGGATCGTCGCCTTCGGCTTTTTTATGCAGGCGCTGGATACCACTATCGTCAACACCGCCATCCCTTCGATGGCGCGCGATCTCAACGTCAGCCCACTCAACATGCACTCGGTGATCGTGTCGTATGTGCTGACGGTGGCCGTGACTTTGCCGATCAGCGGCTGGCTGGCGGATCGCTTTGGCGTGCGTAACATCTTCTTCTGCGCCATTGTGCTGTTCAGCATCGGTTCGCTGCTGTGCGCCTTCTCTACTTCGCTCGATCAGCTGGTGATGGCGCGCGTGGTGCAAGGCGTCGGCGGGGCGATGATGGTGCCGGTCGGGCGTTTGACGGTGATGAAAATTGTGCCGCGCGAGCAGTACATGTCGGCGATGACCTTTGTGACCACGCCGGGGCAAATCGGTCCTCTGCTCGGTCCGGCGCTGGGCGGGATTTTGGTGCAATACGCCAGCTGGCACTGGATCTTCCTGATTAATATTCCGGTCGGCATCATCGGCGCGATTGCTACGCTGATGCTGATGCCGAATTACACCATGCAAACCAAACGTTTTGATTTTCTCGGCTTCGTGCTGCTGGCAGTGGGCATGGCGACTCTGACGCTGGCGCTCGACGGCCAGCGCAGCACCGGCGGCTCCCCGCTGCTGCTCGGCGCACTGATTCTGGTCGGCGTGTTCTCCCTGCTGTTTTACCTGATGCACGGTCGTAACAACGACAACGCGCTGTTTAGCCTGAAGCTGTTCGACAACCGCATCTACTCGATTGGCCTGCTCGGCAGCTTCACCGGACGCATCGGTAGCGGCATGCTGCCCTTTATGACACCGATCTTTTTGCAGGTGGGCCTCGGCTACAGCCCGTTCCACGCGGGTTTAATGATGATTCCGATGGTGCTGGGCAATATGGGTACCAAACGCGTGGTGGTGCGCATCGTTAACCTGTTTGGCTATCGCAATGCGCTGGTCGGGGCAACTATCGCACTGGCGCTGGTGGTGTTGCTGTTTCCGGCAGTGGCGCTGCTCGGATGGGTGTGGATGCTGCCAGTGGTCCTGCTGCTGCAAGGCATGGTGAATGCCATCCGCTTCTCCTCAATGAACACCTTAACGCTGAAAGAGTTGCCGGATGATCTGGCTTCCAGCGGCAACAGTCTGCTCTCGATGATCATGCAGCTGTCGATGAGTATTGGCGTCACGGTGGCAGGCTTGCTGCTGGGGTCGTTCGCCCACGGTGCCGTGACCAACAGCGCAGCCGCGCATCAAACCTTTATTTATACCTACCTGTGCATGGCGCTGGTGATTGTGTTGCCAGCACTGGTGTTCTGGCGCGTACCCAAAGATGTCAGCAAGAACGTTGATCTCAGAGGCAGGAGAAAAGCATGAAGCAGCCGGTGAAACTCGGCATTGGCGCCAAGCTGTTTGTGGCGATTTTTTCCACCTGCATGCTGGTGATCATCACCATGCACTGGGGCGTGCGCCTCAGCTTTGAGCACGGCTTTGTTGATTACATCAAGAAAGGCAATGAACAGCGTTTAACCCTGCTGAGCGATGCGCTGGCGGATCAGTATGAGCAGCACGGCAACTGGGATTTCCTGCGGAACAACGACCGCCTGATTTTCACCATACTGCGATCGATGGAGCAAAATCCCGGCAGCAGTACGCAGTTGCCGCCACACGGCTGGCGTACCCAATTCTGGATTATCGATCAGCAGTATAAGGTCTTGTCCGGGCCACACTCGCCGGTGCCGCCGGAAGGCACGCGGCGCAACATCACCACCAGCACCGGCAAAGTGGTGGGTTGGGTGATCGCCTCGCCCGCTGAACGACTGACGCGCAGCACCGATATCAACTTTGATCTGCAGCAGCGCCGCACCAGCTGGATGATCGTCACCCTCACCACGCTGCTGGCGGCGCTGGTCACCTGGCTGCTGGCGCGCGGCTTATTGGCCCCGGTGAAGCGGCTGGTGGATGGCACCCATGAACTGGCGGCAGGCAAATTTTCCACACGCGTGGAAGTGGGCAGCAGTGATGAAATCGGTCAGCTGGCGCGTGACTTTAACCAGCTCGCCAGTTCGCTGGAGAAGAACGAAAGTAACCGCCGCGCCTTTATGGCCGATATCTCCCACGAGCTGCGCACACCGCTGGCGATCATGCGCGGTGAGCTGGAGGCGATGCAGGATGGTGTGCGCAAGCTGACGCCGGAAGCCATCACCTCACTGCAGAGTGAAGTGGTGGTGCTGACTAAACTGGTGGACGATCTGCATCAGCTGTCGCTGTCTGACGCGGGCGCCCTCGCCTATCGCAAACAACCGGTGGATGTGGTGAATCTGCTGGAAGTGGTGGCAGGCAGCTTTGGCGAACGCTATCGCAGCCGGGATTTAACCCTCACCCTTGCGCTGCCGACCAAAGCGGAAAGTTTTGGCGATCCGGATCGTTTAATGCAGTTGTTCACCAATCTGCTGGAGAACAGCCTGCGTTACACTGATGCCGGTGGCGAAGTGCGGGTCAGCCTGCAACAACACGGCGACTACTGGCAATTACGCTTTGCGGATAGCGCGCCCGGCGTGGATGCTGAACATCAGGCACATCTTTTTGAGCGTTTTTTCCGGGCAGAAAGTTCACGCAATCGCGCCAGCGGCGGCTCTGGATTGGGTCTGGCGATCTGTAAAAACATTGTTGAAGCACATAGCGGCAGCATTTCTGCGGAGCACTCTGATTTAGGTGGACTGCAAATCGCGCTAAACTTGCCGTATGTTCCTCACCAGAAATAGCTTATGAGCCCGGATAATCACGATCCCCTGATTCTTATTGTTGAAGACGAACCGAAACTGGCGCAGCTGATGATCGATTATCTGCAGGCGTCCAACTATCGCACCCACCATATTGCCGATGGCAATGATGTGCTGAACTACGTGCAGCACTCACCACCGGATTTGATGCTGCTGGATTTGATGCTGCCGGGTCGCGATGGCTTAACGCTGTGTCGTGAAATCCGCCGTTTCTCCGAGCTGCCGATCATTATGGTGACCGCGCGCACCGAAGAGATTGACCGCCTGCTGGGGCTGGAAATCGGCGCGGATGATTACATCTGCAAACCGTTCAGCCCGCGTGAGGTGGTGGCACGGGTGAAAACCATTTTGCGCCGTGTAAAACGTTCGCCGGAAGAAGCGCAGCTCGCCTCGCATCTGCTGATTGATGAAGGACGTTTTCAGGCCAGCTGGCGCGAACAGCAGCTGGAACTGACGCCTGCTGAATTCCGCTTGCTGAAAACCCTGGCGCTGGAGCCGGGTAAAGTGTTCTCGCGTGAACAGTTACTGAATCATCTTTATGACGATTATCGCGTGGTCACTGACCGTACTATCGACAGCCATATCAAGAACCTGCGTCGTAAGCTGGAAAACCTTGATGCGGAGCAGCCGTTTATTCGCGCGGTGTACGGCATGGGCTATCGCTGGGAAGCGGACGTCTGTCGCCTGATGTAGCGCTAGCTTGATGTAGATCAATTTACTTCAGAGGCGGCGCTGCCTACAATTCCCCACCTTTTGCAGGGCCGTTTGATGCGGCTCATGCACCTGCCATCGCCGATGGCATGCTGACCTGACATCAGTGAGAATTCCCTCCATGTTTAAACCCGAACTCCTCTCTCCAGCGGGATCGCTGAAGAATATGCGCTATGCCTTTGCCTATGGCGCTGACGCGGTGTATGCCGGTCAACCGCGCTACAGCCTGCGCGTGCGTAACAATGAATTCACCCATGAAGTGCTGGCTAAGGGCATTGAAGAAGCCCACCAACTGGGCAAGAAATTTTACGTGGTGGTGAACATCGCGCCGCATAACGCCAAGCTGAAAACCTTTATCCGAGACCTGACGCCGGTGGTGGAGATGCAGCCCGATGCGCTGATTATGTCCGATCCCGGCCTGATTATGCTGGTGCGCGAAGCCTTTCCGGAGATGCCGATTCATCTGTCGGTGCAGGCCAATGCGGTGAACTGGGCGACGGTGAAGTTCTGGCAGCAGATGGGGCTGACCCGCGTGATTCTGTCGCGCGAGCTGTCGCTGGATGAGATTGCTGAGATTCGCCAGCAGGTGCCAGAAATGGAGATTGAGATCTTCGTACACGGCGCACTGTGCATGGCCTACTCCGGGCGCTGTTTGCTTTCCGGTTATCTCAATAAGCGCGATCCGAATCAGGGAACCTGCACTAACGCCTGCCGCTGGGAATACAAAGTGGAAGAAGGCAAACAGGATGAGGTGGGCAATATTGTCGGCTTCCATCAGCCGGTTGAGGTGCAGGAGCCCACGCTGGGCGTTGGCGCGACGACCGACCGTGTATTCTTGTTAGAAGAGAAGATGAAGCCCGGTGAAGTGATGAGTGCCTTTGAAGATGAGCACGGCACTTACATCATGAACTCAAAGGATTTACGCGCGGTGGCCCACGTCGAGCGCCTGAGCCAGATGGGCGTACATTCGCTGAAAATTGAAGGCCGCACTAAATCCTTCTACTACTGCGCCCGCACCGCGCAGGTGTATCGTCGTGCTATTGATGATGCGGCAGCGGGCAAGCCGTTCGATCCGGCGCTGCTGGAGACGCTGGAAGGTTTGGCGCATCGTGGCTATACCGAAGGTTTCCTGCGTCGTCATACGCATGACAGTTATCAGAACTATGAACAGGGTTTCTCGGTATCCGAGCGCCAGCAGTTTGTGGGAGAGTTTACCGGTGAACGTCGCGGCGACTGGGCGCAAATTGCCGTGAAGAATAAGTTTTTGCTCGGCGATTCTGTGGAGATCATGACGCCGCAGGGCAATCTGAACTGTACGCTGGAATCGATGCAAAATGATAAAGGTGCAGCGGTAGATGTTGCGCCGGGAGATGGACATAAGGTGTGGATCCCGGTGCCGGAATCGGTGGATCTGGCCTTTGCTTTGTTAATGCGTAATTTCACAGACGGCAACAGCACCTACGATCCGCACGGAAAAAAGCGCACATAATGAAAAGAAAGGCGCGAAGTTAGAACAGGATCACAGACCGCCGCTGCGCCTCGCTTTAGAATCCCGCCTGCTGCTAACGAGTAACAATAAACAGCAGGTAGTACCAGGAACCACCTCATTCACCCGCCCGGCTCCCCCGTGCGGGTTTTCTTTTTTTCATCGCCCGCCGATAAAGTTCCTCGCCCAGCTATGCTATAACCTCTGCATCGTATTTCGCCTCAAGGAACTGATTATGCAAAATAAACCACTGACGCTGCTGGTCCTCAATGGGAAAGGCGCGGGCAATGAAGATTTGCGTGCGGCGGTGAATACGCTGCGCGATGAAGGTTTTAATCTGGCGGTACGCGTGACCTGGGAAAAGGGCGACGGTGACCGTTACGTGCAGGAAGCGGTGGCGTTGCAGGCTGAAACCGTGGTAGCGGGCGGCGGCGATGGCACCATCAATGAAATCGCCACAGCGCTGGCGGCAGTGCCTGCTGAGCAGCGTCCAGCACTGGGTATTCTGCCGCTTGGCACGGCCAATGATTTCGCCACCAGCGTGGGGATTCCAGAGGAGATGGAACCGGCGCTGCGTCTGGCGGTGTTGGGTAAAGCCAGCGCGATTGATTTGGCGCGCGTGAATGGCGATCGCTACTTTATCAATATGGCGACCGGCGGCTTTGGCACGCGTATTACCACGGAGACGCCGGAGAAATTGAAATCGGCTTTAGGCGGCGTGTCGTATTTTATTCATGGTTTGATGCGAGTGGATGCGCTGAAGCCGGATAGCTGTGAGATCAGCGGTCCGGGATTTGAGTGGCAAGGTGATGCACTGGTGATCGGCATTGGTAATGGTCGTCAGGCGGGTGGCGGACAGAAGCTGTGTCCGGATGCGTTGATCAATGATGGGCAGCTGAATCTGAGCATCGTCACCGCGCAGGAGTTGTTGCCGACGTTGCTGCATTCGCTGACGCGTAATGATGAGAATCCGAATATTGTCTCGGCGCAGTTGCAGTCGCTGAGCATTCGTTCACCGCACGAGATGACGTTCAATCTGGATGGCGAACCGCTGACCGGCAGCGAATTTGAAATTGAAGTGATGCCCGGCGCGCTGAGCTGCCGCCTGCCGCCGCAGTGCCCGCTGCTGGCGTGATGTTTGTTGGTTAGAGGCGGGTGAAATGCAGTCTGGATTGCTGGTGGTGATGCAGCCTGGGTTGCTGGTGATAACGCAGTCTGGGTTGCTGGTGATAACGCAGTCTGGGTTGCTGGTGATAACGCAGTCTGGG